>NZ_JAXMIH010000014.1:300000-404211 GCF_034366625.1 Prosthecobacter sp. | reverse complement strand
CGTGTCGCACAGACCGCAGGTTGGCCATTGTGAAGACACGCTTAAGGGGCGTGAGGTACGTAGTCGAGTTCAATGAATTCGGTCACTTCGGGAATCCAACGTTGCTGAACGAAAGCGGTGTGGTCGGGATGATCGCTGTAGAAGGCGTAGGCGTCCGCATCAGCGAACTCCATCGAGAGACCGAAGGTGAACGGGTTCTTGGCGCTCGTCTGGCGCAGGCACTCGAACTTTTGCACGCCTTGGATCTTCGCGAGTTCGCAGGCGGCTTGAAGAAAATCACGCTCGGTGGCGGAACCAGGAGCGTGCTTGAGGCGGAAGGCAACGGTGTGGCGGATCATGCGGTGAGAACCAACGATCTCAGAAATCCCAGCGTTGCGCTTTTCCTTTCATGGGGGCCACTTCGATAAAGTCGATTTCCGCATCGGGCAGATAGACGCGCAGCGTGCCGAGCAGAGCTTTGGAGTTCAGCTCGAGCTTCAATTCCTGCCAGTCACCGGCTTTGACCTCCAGTGGTACGGATATCATGCCGTTCGCGTCAGCGGAGCCGTTCGGAAAACTGTCGATCTTGCCAGCGCCGCCGGTTTGACTGCGCACACGCAGCTTCACAATCGCCGGGCCGGTCAATTTGGCCATGCCGTGGCCGAGGAACGCATTGCCGGCCTTGCCGTTGGCTTTCATGCTTAGAATGCCATCGGTGATCGTTGCCTTGCAGCCGCGTTCCTTCCAGTTGTCGAGCGGATCGGTGCTCGCGGCGGGTGTTTTGGCCGCCACAGGTTTGTAGTCCGGGTTCGGGCGCGGATACGTGGCCCCGGTGCTCTTGAGGAAGCCGTCGATGAGCGCATCGAGTTCCTTCACCTTGTCGGGCATCATCGTGGCAAGATTTTTTGTCTCTCCGAGGTCTTCCTTGAGGTTGTAGAGCTCGTGTGTGTTGGTTTTGCCAAACCAACGCAGGAGTTTGTAGTGCTCTGTGCGCACCCACACACCGCCGGCTCGATTCGCTCCGGCATGCGGATGATAATTGAAATAGGCAGCGCGGTTCAGTTCGCCCTCGCCTTTCAGCACCTTGGCGTAGCTGACACCGTCAAACGTCTGCTTCTCCGGTTTGGCGATGCCCAGGAGGTCGATCACCGTCGGATACACATCAATCGGCCCCACGACGGTGGGAGTGATGCTGCCAGGGGCGATCTTGCCCGCCCAGGACCACATCAGCGGCACACGTGTGCCGCCTTCATAGAGCGTGCCTTTGCCATCACGCAGCGGCGTGTTCATCGTCGGCGGCTGTGTGCCCGCCCATTTCTGCCAGTCCGCGTTCGCGGATTTTTTGCCTTCGGTGGTGATGTTGCTGTGTTGATTGCCGCCGTTGTCGGAATTGAAAATAATGATCGTGTTGTCGGCGATGCCCTGCTTGTCGAGTTCATCGAGAATGCGGCCAAAACATTCGTCCACGCTTTTGAGCATCGAGGCCATGATCGGATTGCCCTGCCGGCCGCTTGGGTCTTTTTTCGCCATAAAGGCCTTCGTGTATTCCTCTTTGTGCCCCCACGGCCCGTGAACACCGTAGCACCACAGATTGAGGAAAAACGGCCCGCCTTTGCTTGATGAAATGAACTTCACCGCCTCCGCAGCCTGACGATCCACGATGTACTCGCCCTCCGGGCCGTCCGTGATCGTGCCCACCTTGTTTTTGGCATTTGCCACACCTTCCGGCTTCACGCCGTAGGGTGAGAAGTAATTCCCCGGCGGCCCCGGATCTGGATGGCAGTGAAACGCCACATCAAAGCCCTGCTGCTCCGGCCAATGTGGCTGTGTGAGGCCGAGATGCCATTTCCCAATGTGTGCCGTTCGGTAGCCCGCGCCCCTCAAGGTCTCCGCCAGCGTGATCTGCGTTGGCTCCAGGTGGTTCTTGCTATGTGGCACCAGCATCGGCGCATTCGATGGTGCTGTTTCCGGCAAAAACTTGAACCCTGCAGGCTGCGGTGGCTGGTGGCCCGTCGCACTCGTGATCCCATGTCGCGCCGAATACTGGCCGGTCAGCAGTGAACCCCGCGTCGGCGAGCACAATGGCTGAGCATACGCATTCGTGAACCGCATGGCTTGTTTCGCGAACCGGTCGATGTTCGGCGTCTCATAATATGTTGAACCGTAGGCACCGCAGTCCATCCAGCCCATGTCATCGACGAGGAAGAGGACGACGTTTGGCTTCGCCGCAAAGAGCGAAGGGCTGAGGGCGAAGAGGAGAAAAAGAGTGGAGCGGATCATGGCGCTGAGAACGGTGAAGCGTGGAGGGGAATTGCGCGTAAAACAGGCCGGCGGGGCAGGGGAGGTGATTTGAGTTTGCGGACAGTCGCGTCCGCGCTCCTCTCTGCGCCATCATGGAAGCCTTTTTCAAGCTGCGTGAACGGGGATCTTCGGTCCGGGCCGAGATTATCGGCGGTGTGACCACGTTCATCACGATGGCCTACATCATGGTGGTGAATCCGGCGATTCTCTCGTTTGCGGGCATTCCGGTGGGGCCGAGCACCGTGGCAACGATTCTGACGGCGGCAGTGGGTTGCGTGTTGATGGGCCTGATCGCGAATCGGCCCATCGCCGTCGCGCCTTACATGGGTGAGAACGCCTTCATCGCCTTTGGCCTCGCGGCGTTGGGAATCGGCTGGGAGCAGCGGTTGGGTGCGGTGTTTGTCAGCGGAGTTCTGTTCCTGATCATCACATTGCTCGGCATTCGCGGGTGGCTGGCGAATTCGGTGCCGGTGGGGCTCAAACACAGCTTCGCCGTCGGCATTGGTTTGTTTCTGGCCTTCATCGGGCTCTACGAAACCGGCATCGTGACGAGTTTCGTGGCCGGGATGCCCGCTCAGGCGCTGCAAACCGATACGCACAGCCTCTTTGTGACTCCTGCGGTTCCGGTGAAGATCGGCAATCTGCGTGATCCGCAGGTGCTGCTGGCGATTGGAGGCTTTGTGCTGATGACGATCCTCATGATTCGAAAAACGCGCGGAGCGTTGCTCATCGGCATCGTGGTGACGGCGTTGATCGGTGGAGCGCTCGGCTTTGGTCATGCGCCGAAGGCCATCGCGGCGCTGCCGTTCACCGGCGATTACGATTTGAGTCAGATCGCCTTCAAACTGGACCTCGCCGGCGTTTTGAAGCTCAGTTTCCTGCCCGTGCTGCTCACGCTGTTCCTGATGAGCTTTCTCGACACGCTCGGCACGCTGACCGGACTCGGCGCGGCGGCGAACCTGCTTGATGAGAAGGGCAATTTCCCGCAGGTGGAACGTCCGATGCTGGTGGATGCGCTGACTTGCATGTTCAGCGGCCTCGTGGGCACCTCGACGAGTGGTGCGTACATCGAATCCGCCACCGGCATCAGCGAAGGCGCGCGCACGGGCCTCGCAGCACTCGTCACGGCGGTGTTGTTCGCGCTTTCATTGTTCTTCATCCCTCTGATCGAGCCATTGCAGCAACTCCGCTTCGCCTACGGGCCGGCCTTGATCGCCGTGGGCGTGCTGATGGTCGGTTCGGTGCGGCGGATCGACTTTGATGACCTCACTGAGTGGGTTCCGGCCTTCGTGACGATCGTGATGATGCTCTTCACCTACAATATCGCCAACGGCCTCACTGCGGGTCTGGTGGTGCATCCCGTTCTCAAACTGGCCTCAGGTCGTGCGCATGAATTGAACGCGGGCATGATCGTTTTGGCGCTGCTGTGCGCAGCTTATTATCTGTTCGGCCTGCCGCACTAATCACGAGTCCCACTGACTGCGCTGCACGCCGACGAAGGACATGCTGAGGCCGACGAGGACATGTACAAAAAGCACGAATCCGGCGATGGCCGGCGAGACAAGGTCCGTGTCTGTGACCTGGCGTACAGCGTCGTAAAACGCGGTGCTGCGCATGCTGGTGAGGCTGCCGCTCCAGCTCCAGAACGCAGCGATCAGGGGTTGCACCCAGTTTTCCAGCCAGTCCGGCAGCGTGAGCACGGCGCCCGAGAGCGGAAGCTGGAAACCAACGAGGTAGATGCACAGGATCGTGGCCTTCTCCGGCGTCTTGCTCATCGCGGAGATGCCGAGACACACGCTGGTCATGGCGGCAGAGGCCAGCACGAGCAGCGCCAGCTTCACGACCAGATCTCCCGGCAGTCCGCCCACGACCATATCGACGAAAAAGCCCATCCATAAACTCTGCGCGAGCACGAAGACGCCGAGGAAGATCACCTTGCTGCCCACATACGCGAAAGGATGCAGCCCACCGAGCTTCTCGCGCTCCAGGATCAGGCGTTCGGAGGCGATCTCACGCGCGGCGTTGTTGCTGGCCATCAGTGTGACCAGCACGACTTGCAGCATGATCAGGCCGGAGACGAGGCTGCCCGCATTGAGCTGTTCAAGTTGATGCTGCGCCTGCCGCTGCATCTCGAACACGACATTTTCATCCTGATGCGTCGAGAGCGCGCGCAGCGGCTTGATGCCGTCGAGCGCAAAGATCACCACCAGCAGCGGAAAGCCCAGCAGCATCGCGAGATGCAGCCACACCTGCGCCTTGTCACGGCGGAAAATGGTCCAGCGCCGCCGCAGCAGCTCAAACAACTGCGTCATCATCGAGGGCATTTCGATGGGTGGGAACTCGTGATGCTCGGGCACGCCGGCCATGTCCACATCAGCGACCGCGCGTTCCTCACGCACCGAGGTCTTGGACGGCCCGCCGCTTTTCTTTTCCGCCGCCTCGTCCTCTGGCAGCACGCGTGAGCCGTCGAAGCCATGGCGCTTGTAATAGGTATCGCGATGTTTTTCCCATGACTCGTGCCAGTCACCGGCCTTGCGCTCCGTGAGCTTGAGATAGACCTCCTCGGGATGCTCCGCAGCAAAGTAATGCATCATCGATTTCGGTGGGCCGTGATAGGTCAGCACTCCCTGATACATCACCATCACGCTGTCATAGGCGTCCAGGCTGGCGAGACTGTGCGTGACATTGACCACCACGCGTTTTGGATGTCCGCGTGAGAGCACGCGCAGCAAATCGGTGATCTCATGCTCGGATTTCGGGTCCAGACCGCTGGTGACTTCGTCGCACAGCAGCAGGCACGGGTCGGTGACCAGTTCCAGCGCGAGACCGAGACGGCGTTTCTGCCCTCCCGAGAGCACTTTGACCTGACGGTCCGAGAGGTGCGTCAAACCAGTCACTTCAAGGATGTAGTCCAGCGAAGGGATGAAGTCCTCCGTCTGTGCCAGTTGGGTGCGCAGCACCATCGCACTGGCGATGCTCTCCTCCACCGTCAGCAGGTCGTAGGCCACACTGAATTGCGGCACGTAACCGAGGTCTCCGGGATGCAGATCCTCCTCGTCGCTCAAGTCACGACCATCCCAGTGCAGCTCGCCGGAGGTCTGCTGCAAAATGCCGGTGATCACCTTTAGCAGCGTGGTCTTGCCGCAGCCGGAGGGCCCTACGATCGCCACCAGATGCGCCGGCGGCACGTTGAAAGACACCTCCCTGAGCAGATGCACCACGGCGTTTTCCTCCGAGTCCCCCGGGCCATCGACTTCAAGACAGACGTTGAGCGCTTTGAGCATACAGGTTAAATAAGTGCCTGAAACTAGGCCGGAGACCACAGCTCTGGCGATGAAAAAATCTCACTCTTTGCCAAAATGCAACGCCACAGCCGCACGAGCCGACGCCCGTCCTCATCCTTCCGCTGGTTGTGGTGGCTGGTGGGATTGATCCTCGTCAGCGGCGTGGTGCTCGTGCTGCTGGCCCCCTCGCTCGTTACTGGCTACATTCGTTCCTATCTGCGGAAAGCCGAGTTTCGCCAGAAAGCCGAGGACATGATCACCGCAAAACTCGGCGGCAAGGCAAACATCGCTCCGATCATCTGGAACGACGACATCGCCAGTGTCACCGATTTGTCATTGGAAACAGCCAGCGGCTGGAACGTCGATGCCGGAGGCATGCACCTCGCTCTCGACTTTGGTGCCATTCGCCAAGGCTCCTGGAGCATCCAGAACACCGGGGCCGACGATCTCACGCTGCGTCTCACGACCACCGCACCCATGGCCAGCCCGGCAGCCTCAGGCCCCGAGCGATTGGACCCGATGGCGGACGCGGGTTCGATTCCATCATTTCTGCGCCGTTACATTCCCTCCGAAACTAAAGTCAGCGGCTTCGACGTGCATCGATTCTTCTTTGAGCAGGGCGCATGGAAAATAGCCGGGACGCAGTTGCGCCTCGGGAGCTGGAAAAGCGGGGAAACATCCGTGTCCGCCAGATTGAACGGCGGCACGCTGCAAACCCCCATCACCGCCCCTGAACAGAAGGAGCCTCTCAAGCTCGACCTCGCCCAGGCCACATTGCGTCTGGGAGAAAAGCAGCTTCAGCTCAGCGACGCCACCCTGCGCTGGAAGCAGGACTCCGAGGCCACGCTGCGCGGCTCTTTGAAGGTTGAAACTGGTGCCTGGCAGACCTTCACCCACGTCAAAGCCGTCCCGCTCGATGAATTTCTCGATCCCGTGTGGAAACAGCGCCTCTCCGGCAAGATCGAGGGTGATCTCGAGGTGGCTGGCACACGCAATGCACCGCCAACCTGGAGAGCGGATGCCTTGCTCAAAGATGGTGTGCTCACCGGCCTGCCCATTCTCGAGAAACTCGTGACCTACACGAACACGCATCGCTTCAAACGCCTCGTGCTCGATATCTGCAGCGCCTCTTTTAGCGCGCAGGGAGATTCCCTGCGTATCGAGAACATCATCGTGCAATCCAACGGACTGCTGCGCATTGAAGGCTCATTGACCATCCGTGGTCGCATGGTGGACGGTGATTTCATGCTCGGGGTCACGCCGGAAACCGTGCGTGGCATTCCCGGTGCCAACAGTCGTGTCTTTGTGGGAAACAACCCTGCCGGACCTCCCGGCCTGCAATGGACACGCGTGCGCATTGCCGGCACGCTCGACTCACCACAGGAGGATCTCAGCACACGTCTGATCGGCGCTGCCGGCATGTCCCTGCTCTTTGACACTCCCGGCAGTTTGGTCGGTAAAGGCGCGGAGACGCTGCTCAAGCCCGTGCTTGGTGAAGGAGCCGCCCAGATGCCCGGCAAAGTCATCGAGGGCACCAGCGGTGTGATTGAAAACACGGTGAAGGCCGGAACCGGCATCATCAACAAGGTGCTGCCGATTTTTCCAAGGAAATGACCCGGCAGCCGGTGGTTGCACGACGCACGGGTGCCGCTAGCATGCGCCTTCCATGTCCGCCTCAGCCCCCATCTCGTTCGCCGCCCGTGAGTCCAAGCATGCCATTGAAGAAGGCATGCTTTTTGCCCCGAAGTTCGACGAGCATGGCCTGATTCCGGCGATGGCGGTGGACGCAGAGAGCGGTGCGCCGCTGATGCTGGCCTACATGAACGAGCAGTCGCTCAAAATGACCCTGGAACTCGGCCAGGCGGTCTATTGGAGTCGAAGCCGCAACCAGATCTGGCACAAGGGCGCGACGAGCGGCGAGTTTCAGAAGATCGTCGAAATCCGCACGGACTGCGACCAGGATGCGCTGGTTCTCCGGGTGAAACAGCACGGTGGTGGCTGCTGCCACACGAAACGCCCCAGTTGCTTTTACCGGGTGGTGAAGACCATGAACGGTGAGGCGCTGCTGGAGCCTGTTGCCTGACAGAGGCGTGGAAAAACCTCAGCGGCTGCCCATGCCACCCATGGCTCCGAGGGGATTGCGGGCATTGCCTTCCCAGGAACGCGGGCGGTTCCAAGGGAGATTGCTGTACTGGCTGCCATCCGGGCCGACCACCTTTTTACGCTTCGGTTCTTCCGAAGCACAGGAGGTGAGCGAGCAGAAGGTGACTACCGCCAGAAGTATGAGGTTGAACAGGCGCTTTGTCATTTGTCGTCCCTTGGTCCCTCAAATCAGTTTTGCACCAAGTTCTCGAGGATCACGCGATCTCCCGGCATGATGATCTGGCCGGTGACGACCGCATCCGGTACAATGCTGGCCATGGTGGCGTTGTTCTCGACGGACATGACGCTCACCTTGCCCACTGTCAGTGCGCCACGTGTAACGATCAGCTTGGTGTCCTGGGTGAGACCGGCGGCTTTGCCGGCGTCAATCACCACAAAGCCCCAGTCATAGTTCACCGCGACAACACGGGAGCTGAGGCTGTTGCGCTCGAAGTTTTTGCGGCGTTCCTCGATCTTGTGCACCACATCGTCGAGGCGTTTCTGGATGCCGGCCACCTTCTCCTGCTCGGCGGTCACCTCTTTTTTCTTGGCTTCAGCCTGGGCTTCATATTCGAGTTTTTCCTTCTTCATGCGGGCAATGTCTTCCGCAATGGTCTCCGGCTTGACGCCCTTGGGGAGGTCGGCAAGGAGCTTGGCGAGTTCCTGTTGTTTTTTGACCTTGCCGTTCAGTTCCCCCTCCACACGCGTGTACTCGCTCTCAGCCTGGGCCAGCTTGTTTTTTTGAGCCTTCAGTTTTTCACCCTCGACATCGAGTTCTCCCTGCACGCGGGTGATGTCTGCGACCAACTGGTTGACCTGACCGACAACGGTTTTCTCGGTCTTCTTTTCGTTGACGATATTGGCGTTGATACCCGCGATGCTGGTGCGCACGGCGGCAAACTCACGCCCGTTTTGATAGGCAAAGAAGCTGGCGACGAGGATCACGACAGCACTGAGGATGAAGAGGACTTTGGTCATGGGAGAAGGGAATCGAGGAAAATTTCCAGAGGAAGGGTTTCAGGCCGCGATCAGGGTTTGGCCGGAGGAGGGGTGGCACCACCAAAAGGATCCGCTGTGCTCGGAGGCGTGGCGCCACCAGCCGGAGGAGTGGGAGTGGCGGGCGGTGTAGCGGGCGGCGTGGCCGGAGCGGCACCAAACGGATCGGAATTCATGGCAGGCGCACCACCCGCAGGGGGGGCGGCAGGTGCAGCAGGCGCACCAAACGGATCGCTTCCCATCGCCGGTGCGGCAGCGGGCGCCCCTGGAGCAGCAGGTGCGCCAAACGGATCGGCTCCCATCGCAGGTGCGGCGGGGGCAGCGCCAGGAGCAGCAGGCGCGCCAGGTGCAGGGGCGGCTGTTCCAGCGGCTCCTTTGGCCGGAGCGGTTTTAGCGCTCTGCTCGGCAGCGGCGACCACAAGGTCTCCCTGACGAATGCGTTCACCTTCAGCAAGGCTTCCCTTGACCAGATCGGCCACGGAGGAGTTCTGATCCACGTTGCGCACCTTGAGCTTGGCGAGAACCTCCTTGCCACGTTTCACTTCAAGATCGGCATTGGCGAACACGCCACCGCCGTTGCCTTTGTTGAGCACCACGAAACCCCAGTCGGTGTAGGACTGGGCCACTTTGGCGGTGAAATCACTGTCCACGATGCCACGGCGGCCACGGGATTCGCGTTCTTCCGCTTCCTTGGCGGCGTTGGTGAGGCTCGTTACCCTTTCCTGGGCGGCAGCCAGATGCTGGCTCTGGATGGTAAGCGCGGCCTCCGCCTCGGCGCGCTCTTTTTTGATGGCTTCGATCTGGGCGAGCAGCGCCTTGATGTCGCCAGCGTCATCAATCTGCTTTTGAAGGTCATTCACGATCTTGGTGATCTGGTCCAAGTTCGTCTGCACCACGGCCAGTTCCTGCTCCTTGGTCTGGGCCTTGGTGGTGGTGTCCAATACGGCAGTCTTGGTGGTTTCGAGGTCTTTGGTGACCGTCGCAAACTGGGTTTCTCGATTCTTCTTCGCCTCCTCAGCCTGTACAATATGCGCTTTTTGTTCTTCGAGATTGGCCTTGGCGTAGGTTTCGCGTTTGCGCTCCTCGACGAGCGCTTTCTGGTTGGCCCAGGCGAAGTAACAGGCGGTGCCGAGGCAGACGGCGGTGAGAGCAGAGAGGATTTTCCAGACCATAACGGAAGCGGATTTGAGAATTAAGAGCCTGATTTTTACCGGATAGGCGGACTTTCGACAACACCAATTTTCGGGCATTTTGCCCCAAGGCCGGAATCTTGCTTGTGCCGGACGAACCCCGCGGCTAGAGCAGCAGGCGTCAGGGGCCGCGGATGTCCAGCTTGCGAACCCCGCCAGGTCCTGACGGAAGCAACGGCAGCCTGCCTGTCCATGTCGCGGTTCCCTGGCACTTTTTTCCTCTCTGAGGGTGGTTACCCTGCCGATCAACCGGCCAAATCCGCCTGAATCTGCTGGCACAAGGCCTCAATCTCAGCCGTGGACATACAGGCTTCCCGCCAGGACAGCGTGACGGTGATGCGTCCGGCAAAATCGGAAAAGAAGACGCCCAGTCCGGGTGGTGAGCACACGCTGGGAATGGTGCAGACGTTTTGAACCGGCGCGCCGGCGAACACCGCCCGTCCCGGCAGAAAGGAGCCGGTGTGGGAATGAAACAGGCTGCAAATTTGCCCGCGGTTCGTCAACCGCACCCCGGAGATGAACCAGCTCACCGGCATTTGTGACGCCAGCGTCATCAAAGCCTCCGAGGCCTGCGGCATCCCCAGTTTCATCGCCTCGCGGTATTTCTCCAGAAGATGAATGATGGCCTCATCCAGTGTGCCGAGCGCTTCGGCATCGAGAAACAATGGCAGTGAGCCCAGATGATTGCCAAAAATCAGATCCCGACTCCGACCACGGGACTGAACCGGCAGTTGCAGATGGATCTCCGGGCTGCGCCAGTCACGCATCACATGCAGCAGTCTCAGCGCGCGCGCGGCGACCGCTGCATAGAATGGCATCTGCAAGAAATCACCGCAGGAGGCGCGCAAACGCGCTGAGGCCGCTTGAGACTGCACTGTGGAAAGCTCAATGAGCCGAAAACCGGGCAATCCGCCCTTCGGCATGCCCTTGGCCCAGGCGGAAAGACATCCGGCGCGGGTCATGGCGTGCAGCCGCCTCATCAGGGGCTGTGCTCGCTTAAATAACCTGGCGATCCCGTCGCGTTTCGGCATGGCAGCCACAGGCGGCCCGGTTTCACAGGCGCCCGAGGCTAGCTTTTCCAGCAGCAGATTCACTCCTGAACCGTCCAGCAGCGCATGCCGCCATGTTAATAGAACGACATGCCCGTTTTCGTCACCCCAAGGAAAAACCTCCATCCACAAAGGCGTGGCAAGCATTCCAGCGCTGCTTCTTCCCTGAAGCCGTTCGCGAATGACCGATTCGTCCGGCGGCTGGGATTGCAGTGGATGCCAGATAATCGAAGGAGCCGAAATCGGGCCTGGAGTTTTCCACACCAGCCGCCAACCGCGCCAGGCACGTTTCAATCGCGCTCCAAGCATCGGATGCTGCGCGTGAACCTGCTCCCAGGCGTTCGCCAGCATGGCCGCATCCGGTTTGCCTTCCAGCCGCAGCATCGTCACTCCCCAATGCGTGCCCTGACCACTGCGGTTCATGAAGGACTCCAACCCAGCGAGGAAAAAATCGACCGTGGTGGCGGGCAGTGTCGGCATCAGGCGGCGAGGCGGCGTTTTTCACCCAGAAACGTGGCCAGCGCCCCCGCTGTGGCAAAACGCTCGCGTGTCATCTCCGCCGGATTCACCGTCAGCCGGAACCGCTCCTCGATCTGCAGCAGCAGTTGCATCATCGCCATCGAGTCGAGTCCCATCGAGAAAAGATCCGTGTCCGGCGCGATCGTTCCCTGCGGTTCGAGGATGTGTTCGGTGGTGAGCAGTTCGATCACGGTGGCGGGGGTGATGGGAGCTTCGGGCATTGCTTGGAAAGAGCCTGCATCATGCCCCGCGTCAAGAAGCCCGTGCATGCGTATTTTGCCCGCATGAGAGGTTGCGTGATGCCAGACCGCCGCCACCATGCGCGCCCCATGAACAAGCTGGACGAAATCATCGCCCACAAGCACACCGAACTGCAACGCCTGCTGCCCCGCGCCGAAAAACTCCGCGCCGCCGCCGCCCTGCGTGATGACGTGCGCTCCTTTTATGACGCCCTGCGCGCCGACCCCACCCGCCTGAGCATCATCGCCGAGGTCAAACGCGCCTCTCCCTCCGTCGGCACCATCTCGGCCGATTTTGACCCGCTCACCATCGCCCGTGGTTATGAAAAGGCCGGTGCCAGCGCCATCTCCGTGCTCACGGATGAAAAGTACTTCCAAGGCCGCCTCGACTACCTCACCCTCATCCGCGAGCAGCTCGACATCCCCTGCCTGCGCAAGGACTTCATCATCCACGAGGCGCAGATCTTCGAGGCCGTCGTCGCCGGAGCGGATGCCATCCTGCTCATCGTCGCCGCGCTTGATCAACCCACACTCGAGCATCTCCTCGAAGTCGCCCAGACCTTCCAGCTCGACGCCCTCGTTGAAGTTCACAACCTCCCCGAACTCGAACGCGCCCTCGCCACCGACGCCCGCATCATCGGCGTGAACAACCGCAACTTGAAGAGCTTCACCGTCGATCTCGCCACCACCGAGCAGCTCGCCGAAGAAGTGCCCGACGACATCGTCCTCGTCTCCGAAAGCGGCATCAAAACCCCCGCCGACGCCCTCCGCCTCGCCGAAGCCGGTGCTGATTCACTTCTCATTGGCGAAACGCTCATGCGCAGCCAGAACATCCTCACCGATTTGCCCCAGTTCCGCGCGCCAACGGCGGAGCGGCTTGGCTGATCAACAACTCAATGCTGTTCCTGCGCGATCTGCGTGGCCAGTTCCGCAATCAAAGTCGTCAGCGTCGTGAGTTCGCGGCTGGGCTCTTGTTTCGGCAGCACGAGCAGCAGTTCCGCCGTGGGAACGGGCGCGGCGAGCGGGATGATGACGCAGCCGCCATGCGGCAGTTTGCCGGCGTGAGCGGGCATCACGGCGACGCCTTCGCCTGAGGTGACGGCCCCCAGCATCATGGGAAGCGAATCGACCTCGCTGACAATGTTCGGCTCGAACCCGGCGGTCTGGCACATGCTACGCAAGAACTCACGACGACCGGGGAAAAAGGCGTCGGAGAGCGAAACCCAGCGCTCGTGCTTCAGCGCGGCCAGCTTGATCGACTTCTTCTTCGCGAGCAGATGATCCTCGGGCAGCACGGCGGCCATTTTGTTGCGGGAAAGGCGGCGGATGTCGAAATGGGCGCGGTCATGGTCGTCGAGATTGCCGAGGATGGCGGCGTCCAACTCATGATTGCGCAGGCGGTCGAGCTGCGCGCGCGGTGGCAGCTCAAACAGGCTCACTTGTGCGTTCGGATGCCGCTGGCGGAACTCGCGCACCGCTGGAGCGACGAGATCATCGAGAACCGGCGTGAGGAAGCCGAGACGCAGTGTGCGGCGGGCCTTGCCAAACTGCTCGCGCAACTGCTGCGCGCCCGTTTCAGCGTCGCAGATGATTTGCCGCGCCTTGGGCAGGAAAAAGCGGCCCGCGTCGGTGAGGTGGATGCGTTTGCGGATGCGATCAAACAGCGGCACGCCCAGCTCCGCCTCCAGCACGGCGATCTGACGGCTCAGCGCGGGCTGCGTGACGTGCAGACGCTTCGCCGCGCCCGAAATGCTCAAATCCTCGGCGGCGGCAATGAAGTAACGAAGCTGGTGAAATTCCACGCCAGATCAGACCACAGACCGGCAGCGAGCGCAAATCAGGCCGTAGGCCGGATGTGTTCGGTGGGATTGTTCCTCTTTCGCACCTTGGTGTTCGTCGCCGAACCGTCCGGCTCTGGGGACTTGCGGAGTCCATTGGCTTTTCGACGCGCTCTGAAACGGGCGGGCTGTCGCCACACCCGTTCTACGTTTGCAAGGCCGCGCATTGGCGAGCGTAAAAGGTTTCCGTCATGCCATCACCGCTGTTTCGTCCCTCCATGGACCGCCGGGCCTTTCTCACGGCCTCGACGATGGGTTTGGCGTCTCTTGGTTTCAAAGGTGGCGTGCGTGCCTCGACCGGACCTGCGGTCGCGTCTTCCACGCTCGCCAAGCCGGCGAAATCGACCGTGCTGTTCTTTCTGTGCGGCGGATCGTCGCACATCGACATGTGGGATATGAAGCCGGACGCGCCGCTGGAGTATCGCGGTGAGTTCAAACCCATCCGCACCACGGGTGATGACATCCGCTTGTGCGAGCACTTGCCGCTTCTCTCTAAGCAAGCGCACCACTTTGCCATGATCCATGGCGTGACGGATGGCGGCCAGGCTACCGGGGATCATCACGCCGGTTATTATTACAACCTCACCGGCCACGCGCCCGATCCCACCTTCAAACAGCAGGGCAATGATCGCCGACCGTATCCCGAAGACTGGCCTTACATGGGCAGCGTCGTCGCGATGAAGCGCCCACAGCATCCGTCGCTGCCCTCGCTGATCACGCTGCCGCACAAGCCCAGCAAGCTGCCCTACACTCGCCCCGGTCAGTTCGCGGGCCGCATCGGCATGGAGTTCGATCCCTTTTTGCTGACGGGCAGCTTCGACGAGCCGCTGAACTTTGCCGCGCCCACCATCTCCCTGGGCGGAGGCATGACGGCTTCGCGCATGCAGGATCGCAAGGCGCTGCTCGCCGCGATGAATGACGCGCGCCGCGAGCTGGATCACGAAATGGCGATCCAAAACTATGTGAAGCAGCAGGAGCGCGCCTTTGACCTGCTCTCATCAAGCGGCACCACAAACGCGTTCGACATTCAAAGCGAGCCGCTGGCCCTGCGCGAGCGCTACGGCCAGGACATCAACGGCATGAGCCTGCTCATGGCGCGGCGCATGGTCGAGGCGGGCGTGCCGTTCATCACGGTCTTTTGGAAAGAGGACGAAAGCCTGCATAAAAAATGTAAAAGCGCCGGTGGCTGGGACACGCATGGCAACAACTTCAACTGCCTGCGCGATAACCTGCTGCCGCAGTTCGACCGCGGCTTCTCTGCCTTCCTCGAAGACCTCTCCTCGCGCGGATTGCTCGATGAAACGCTCGTCATGGTGACGAGCGAGATGGGCCGCATGCCCAAAGTCGGCGACCGCCGCAGCGGCGGCCCCCTCGGCGCCGGTCGCGATCACTGGACCGCGTGTATGAGCGTGCTCATGGCCGGAGCGGGCATCAAAGGCGGGCAGGTCGTCGGCGAAACCGATGCGCGGGCCGAATTGCCGAAGGACAGGCCGATTCACCCCGAGGACATCACGAAGACTGTCTATTACGCCATGGGCATCGACAACCTCGAAGCCAAAGACAAGCTCGGCCGTGCCTACAACCTGCTCGATGAAGGCAAGCCGCTGACTGAGTTGTTCGGTTAGACGAGTGCCTCAATCTCGCGCATCACCTGCGAGCACTCGACGATGAGCGAAGGCTCGTAATCCATGCCATCCAGCCGCTTCTTCAAGATGTCGAGGCACATGCGCCCGCCTTTGAGCAAGGCCACGATGGTGTTGATGTCCTTCATGCCGCGTTCCGCGCCGCCCTTGCCAAGCCTGCGCCACAGCCGCGAGCGTGCCGTGGCCGCCACCTTCGTCACCGCCATGTCCACCGGCTCCAGGGCGAAGACATTGTCAAAGCCTGGCACCGGCACCAGCCGCTCACGCCATCCCTCAGGAAATGATTCGGAGAGACGCAGATCGACGAAGTCGCCGTAGTGGCCGGTGACGTTGTGGAAGGCGTGATTCTCGCCAAAATTTGCCTCCAGCTTCTCACGCAGGGTCTGGTCGTCAGGATCAATGAAAAAGTCAGCGTCGAGCGTGACGGCTGTGCCCAGCAACTCGGGATCAACATCTGGAAAAGAAGCAAACAATGAGGATGATCCGAAAACAATGATCTTTCTGTCCGGCGCTGACTCACGAACAGAACGCAGCAGATGGGTCAATGTCGAGATTTCCATGAGAGACGCTCCAGCTCTTCATTGTTCAGGATGCCCGGAAACGGCGAGAACCCCTTCCAAAGCAGCGCCTCCCAAGATTGGTCGCGCAGCAATGAAAGCAGCCCATCCATGCCTTTCCTGGTGTTTTGTGCTTCCAGCAGCATGGAGCGCCAGCCTTCAAGTCGTTCGACACTGCGATGGCCCTGAGAAAGCCACCGCTCGATGTTTCCCAAAGGAATGCTCAGCAGCGACGGATCAGCCTCGATCTTGTCCGCGATCAGCCGGAAGCGGTCGGCTGACACTTCGTCGCCCGTGCGTTCGGTGCGCGAGTCGAGGTAGGCGAAAGCGGCGGTGGCTGACATGGCGGCATTTTGCCACAGCACCTGCCTGCCGCCAAGAGGCTTCTTGGCATGAAAAGACGGGGCTGATATGTGGCTTCATTCCGGCGCGTATGGTTCAGGCCGCATGAAAACTCTTCTCATCCTTGTCCTGCTCGTCATCACGATTCACGCGGAGGACTGGGCGCAGTTTCGCGGTTCCAACGGCAGCGGCGTCTCCGCCTCGAAGAACATTCCGCTCGAATTCTCAGCCGACAAAAACATCGCGTGGAAAGCACGGCTCGGTGACGGCGTCGGCTCCGCCATCGTGAAAAACGGTGTCGTCTTCGCCACCGGCATGGCGGGCGATGCCAAAGTCGCGGTGCATGCCTTTGACGCCGCCACCGGAGCGCCGAAATGGAAGTCGGAGTTCGACACCGGCACGCTGCCGCGCATCACACCACCAAACAGCCACGCGGCCTCCACTCCGGCCACGGATGGCGAGCGTGTGTATCTGCATTTCAGCACCATCGGCTTGCTCGCCTTCGATTCCGTGACTGGAAAAGAAGTCTGGCGCTACTCGATGCCACGTCCGGCCTATTTGATGGACTGGGGCGCGGCAGCGTCGCCCATTGTGCATGATGGTCTCGTCATTTTCTGCCAGGATGACGACCTCGCGCCCTTCGTGGTCGCGGTGGATGCCAAAACCGGCCAAGAAAAGTGGAAGACGTTGCGCAAGGACATGCTCGCGGGTTATGCGCTGCCCGTGTTGTGCGAGGCGAACAGCCGCACCGATCTCGTCGTCGCCGGCAGCGGCAAGATGAAGGGCTACGCTCCCGCCACCGGCAAGGAACTCTGGACCTGCAACACGCTGCTGCGCACCATCATGACGTCGCCAGTCGTGCATGACGGCGTTATTTACATCGCCGTGCAGAGCTATGGCGATGCCACGCGCACGCTGAAACACGCGCTGCTCGAATGGCTGGACACCAACCAGGACAAAATCCTCGCCCGCGACGAGACGCCGAAGGAATTTCATGAACGTTTTGACGCGTCTGACAAAAACAAGAACGGCCTCATTGATGCCGACGAGATCGACACCGCTTTCCAAAGCCCTGACAACATGGCTGCTGGCGGAAACATCATCCAGGCCATCAAAGGCGGCGGCAGCGGTGATGTGACGAAGACGCATGTGCTCTGGAATCTCGATCACAAGTCGCCCTCGAATCTTTCCTCGCCGCTCCTGTTCAACAACCGCCTCTATCTGGTCAAAAGCGGCGGCATGTCGAGCTGCTACGACGCGAAGGACGGCAAAACGCTCTGGGATCGCAGCCGCCTCGGTAATTTTGGCGATTACTTCGCCTCACCCGTTGCGGCGGATGGCAAGGTCTTCATCGCAGGCAAGAATGGCTTCGTCGTCGTGTTGGAAGACGGGCCCCAATTGAAGGTGCTCGCAAAGAATGACATCGGCGAGGAGATCATCGCCACACCGAGCATCGCTGATGGCCGGCTTTATATCCGCACGCGTGAAAATCTCTTCTGCGTGGCCGCAGGCGGCTCGAAGACGGTGTTGGCCGAGAACGCAGCGATGCCCACCACGATTGAGATCACCTCGCAACCCGTCAGTGGCTCCCGCGTGTGGAATGGCTACACCGGCAACGCGATGGGCCAGGAGTCATGGAGCGAGGCGGAGCTGGAAATGCGTCTCCAACAACTCAAAAAGCTCGGCTACACCACCGTTGCGACTCCGAAGACAGTCGCGTCCTTCACGCCGATTCGTGTCGATGGCGACACCGGTGGTCGCAAAGCCTTCCGAGGCGCGAAAACCTTCGAGAATCCCGATGTGGCCGCCATCACGGCCCGTTTTCGTGAAAAGGCCGCGAAGCTTGGTTTTGAAATCATCGCTGCTGATCCAGTCGCCGTCTCGGTGCTGCCGAAAAATGACTTCCGTGACGAAAAAGCCCTCAGTGACCTCGTCACACCGATGTGCGGTGAAGGCGTGGCCGAGCGGATGTGGCTGGGCTTCCAGGCCATCGACAAGGCTGCGCAACTCATCGCGCAAAACGATCCCAAGCTCGGCGTGCCAGCGCCTGACATGCTGCTGCGTCATTTGAACTCGAAGGGAGTGCCGCCCGCCTGGCTCACCGAGGTCAAAACACTCTACACCACCGCGATGAACGAGATGTATCGCGCCAACACGCGCGCCCGCGAAGGCTCGCGCAGTTTCACGCTCTACAACGCGAAGCGTTTGGAGTTCACCTTCCATTTCATCAGCGCCATCGAGTCCCTCTACAAATCCCACGATCCCGCCACCCGCGCCGAATCCCTCGAAGCCGCGATGGAGTCTGTTTACAACTCGCTCAATTCCTATTCCGACGTGGCACGGGACTCTAGTGATCGTGGAGCCATTGCCCTCCTCAATCAGCACGGCTACCGCGCCTTGCGGAAGGTCATCAAGGGCGGGAAGTGAGGCAGGCCATGGGGCTTCGTTCTTCGCGCTAGCGTTTTGGAGTGCTCCAGCCCTCTGGAGCTTTCGCTGGCCGGTGGACTCTCGAAAGCGCCGGAGGACCGGCGCACTCCAGGACGCTGCCGCGCACGTCTCGCCCACACAGGTTGTGGCGGCGCGGCTTCGGTCGCATTGATTACCTCCCGGCATGAACTTGTTAAGCAAGCGGCATTGGCGGCATGGACCCCCATGCCGCAGTATCGTGTCGTCATGAAACGCAGACAGCTTCTCCTCAAAGCAGGTCTCCTGCTCACGGCGGCGGGCTGCCACAGCGTCCAAACTTCAAACACCACTCTTATGAAACTCAAACTCCGCAAATCCAACGAACGCGGCCACGCCGACCACGGCTGGCTCGACAGCTACCACACCTTCAGCTTTGCCGACTACTACGATCCGGCGCACATGGGCTTCCGCAGCCTGCGTGTCATCAATCAGGACGTCATTGCCGGTGGTGCTGGATTCCCTACGCACCCGCATCGCGACATGGAGATCTTCAGCTATATCTTGTACGGCGCACTGGCACACAAGGACAGCATGGGCACCGCTCGTGTGCTCAAGCCCGGCCAGATCCAGCTCATGAGTGCGGGCAGCGGCGTGACTCACAGCGAGTTCAATCCGTCGAAGACCGAGCCCGGCAGCCTGTTGCAGATCTGGATTCGTCCGCGTCAGAACGGCCTGAAGCCCAGCTACACCGAATGGCATCCGAAACCGGAGCATGAAACCGCCGAGAAGGTGCTCGTCATCTCCAGCGATGGCCGCGAAGACAGCGCCACCATTCACCAGGATGCCGACATCTACCGCGTGCGCCTTGGCGCTGGCAAATCCACCACGCATGAAGTCAACGCCGGTCGTGGAGCCTGGCTCCAGCTCATCAAAGGCAGCGTCAGTGTGAATGGCACCACGCTCAATCCAGGCGATGCCGCCAGCACCGACGACGCTGGCACACTGACCCTCACCGCCAGCGAAGACGCCGAAGCCCTTCTCTTCGACCTCGCTTAACTCATCCCAACCACTGCAAACCATCGCCAACAACAGCAACCCACCGCAAACTCCCAATGAAACACCTCCCCACCCTTGCCTCCGCCCTCCTCGGTCTCGCCTTCATCACCTTCGGCGCGAATTTCTTCCTGAACTTCATTCCGATGCCTGCTGATCCATCGCCCGCCGATGCTCCGCACAAGCTCTTCATGGGGGCGATGTTCCCCACCGGTTATCTCACCTTCGTGAAGGTGCTGGAGATCCTCGGCGGCGTGCTCGTCGCTCTGCCAAAGACGCGCAACATCGGCCTGCTCGTGCTCGGCCCGATTGTGGTGAACATCCTCGCCTTCCATGTCTTCCTCACCAAGGGCGCGGGCCTCTTCGAGCCGCCGGTCGTCGCCATCGCGATGCTCTCGGCCTTCGTGCTCTTCAGCGAGCGCAAAACTTGGCTCAGCCTCATCAAAGCCTGAGACGTAAAAAGCACAACTCATGCGAGTGACCGCATCGTCACTCGCACGAGCTTCCAGGATCATTCATCACTCCCAAACTCCACCACCCCATGAAACTCCTTTCCCCACTCCAAGTCGGCGCTCTCACTCTGCCAAACCGCATCCTCATGGCACCGCTTACGCGCTGCCGTGCCGATGCCGACCACAATCCCACGCCGCTCATGGCCGAGTATTATGCTCAACGTGCCAGCGCTGGACTCATCATTGCCGAGGCCACGATGGTGATGGAGGGTAATTCATCCTTCTGGATGGAGCCCGGCATCTATTCGGAGGCTCAAGTGCAAGGCTGGAAAACAGTGACCGATGCCGTTCATGCCAAGGGCGGCCAGATCGTGTTGCAACTTTGGCATGGCGGTCGTGCGTGCCATCCGTTGCTCAATGGCGGCGCTCAACCCGTCGCGCCAAGTGCCATTCCGATCACCGGCGATGAGGTTCACACGCCCGAAGGCAAGAAGCCCTACGTCACGCCGCGTGAGCTGCGCGACGACGAAATCCCCGGCATCGTCGCCGGCTTCAAAAAAGCCGCTGAGAACGCCAAAGCCGCCGGATTCGACGGCGTCGAAGTCCACGGAGCCAATGGCTACCTCCTTGATGAGTTCCTGCGCGATGGTGCGAACAAGCGCAGCGGCCCGTATGGCGGCAGCATCGAGAATCGTGCTCGTCTCATGCTCGAAGTACTCGACGCCGTCATCAGCGTCTGGGGCGCGGATTGCGTGGGCTTGCGCATCTCGCCGCTGAACAGTTACAACAGCATGATCGACAGCGATCCCGTGGCCGTCACCACCTACATCGCCGAGCAGACCAGCGCTCGTGGCATCGCCTACCTGCATGTCATGCGCAGTGACTTTTTCCAGGCCCAGCAAGGCGATGTCATGACGCCTGCCCGCGAGCACTTTAAAGGCGTGCTCGTCGGCAACATGGGCTACACCGCCGATGAAGCCGACCAGGCCATCGCCTCCGGTCAGCTCGATGCCGTGGCCTTTGGCACGAGCTTTCTCGCCAATCCCGATCTGCCTGCGCGCATTGCCGCCAAGGCGGAACTCAATGCGCCGGATGCCGCCAGGTTCTACTCACCCGGTCCCAAAGGTTACACCGACTATCCCGCGCTCAGCGCCGCCTGATTTCATGAGCACGCCCATTCATCCCGGTGTCCGCATCGGCCACGTTCATCTGAAAGTGGCCGATCTGGAGCGGGCGCTGGCGTTTTATTGCGGCGTGCTCGGCTTCCAGCTCAGGCAGCGCTACGGGCCGCAGGCCGCCTTTATCTCAGCAGGCGGTTATCATCATCACATCGGGCTGAACACCTGGGAAAGCCGTGGCGGAAAGCCCCCGCCGCCCGGCACCACCGGCCTGTATCACGTCGCCATCCTTTATCCCGACCGTGCATCGCTTGCCGATGCTCTGCGCCGCCTGATCGAACACAAGGTGCCGCTTGATGGCGCCGCCGATCACGGCGTCAGCGAGGCGATCTACCTCCAAGATCCCGACGGCAATGGTATCGAACTCTACACCGACCGCGATCCCGCCGCATGGCCCCGCGATGCGAAGGGCGAAATCGCCATGACCACCGGTCCGCTTGATCTCGACGCGCTGTTGGCCGAATCACCCTCCCCTTCACCTTCATCATGAAAACAATCACCGCCCACGAACTCAAGGCTCTCGCAGGCCATGCCGCGCTGATCCATGTGCTGCCGGAGGAGCACTTCGCGCAGCAGCATCTGCCAGGCGCGGTGAATGCTTGCGTGTATGAGATGATCTTCCTCCCGAAGGTGGCCGAACTCGTGCCGGACAAGTCGGCGGCGATCATCGTGTATGGCGCGGGTGATCCCTCGCTCGATTCGAGCACGGCGGCGGGAAAGCTGGAGAAAGCGGGTTACACCAACGTGCGCGATTTTCGCGGTGGATTGACGGAATGGCTGCAACACGGCCTCGCCGTCGAAGGAACTGGCCTGCAGGGCGATTCATGTGAGGTGAACGGCGTTTATGAACTGGACACCGACACCAGCGTGGTGCGCTGGACGGGCCGGAACTTGTTCAATCATCATCAAGGCACCGTGAAACTGGCGGGAGGCAGGATCGAGGTGCAAAACGGCGCTTTGAAAGCCGCCCGCTTCACGCTCGATATGAACCACATCGTTTGCGAAGACCTCGTGGACACCGCCTACAACGCGCTGCTCATCCGCCATCTGCGTGACGATGATTTCTTCGCTGTGGAGCGTTTTCCGACCGCCGAGTTCGTCTGTGAGCATGCGGAGCCCTTACCTTCTTGCACACCCGGCACGCCGAACTACACGCTGCATGGCTCGATGACCCTGCGCGGTGTCACGCAGCCCTTGAGCTTCCCCGCCGTGATTGCCGCCGCCGATGCGGATCATCTCACCGGTCAGGCGCAGTTTGAGATCGACCGCACGCAGTTCGGCAGCCACTACGGCTCCGGCAGGCTGTTTGCGTTCCTCGGCAAGCACGTCGTGAATGATCACGTCCATCTGCATGTGAAACTGCATGCAAAACGAGCCGAAACCGAGTGACTCAATTGTTGAGATCGAGATCAATCAGAGCAACTCGGAGTGAAACGAAGGCGGGATGTTCGTGGGTTAGTCTATGAATCACATCAATCACAGTGTAGCGGGTTTCATAAATCTGAATTTCATCTCCTTTGCGTGGGAGATGGCGAATTGAAAATGCATTGCCTTCTTTTCCGGGATTCTTTGGGAGAACTACGTTACCGTCGTCATCTTCAAGCGTGATACTGAATGGTTCATTCATAGGGCTTTGAATATGAAATCAGATGTGAAGCTGTCGAGCTTGTTTGCGCATTAGCTTGGACTTCGAATGATTGTATCTAAGTTGCTCCAAGCCATTCTGCCTGTGGTCATGCCAACCTTGCCATCCATCATCTCCGAATGAGCGCCACTCGTGTCTCACGATGGACGGTCGTCATTCCGTGGCTGTTTGTACTGCTGTGGAGCAGCGGGTTCATTGGATCGAAGCTGGGGGTGCCGTATGCGGAGCCGTTCACGTTTCTGACGCTGCGCTACTGCATCGTGCTGGCGATCTTGGTGCCGATTGCGCTTGTTTCACAGGCACCGTGGCCGCAGGGGAAGGGGCAGATGATGCATGTGGCCTTTGCGGGCTTGCTGATTCATGCGCTGTATCTGAGTGGTTGTGTGTGGTCACTGCGGCTGGGGCTGCCGGCGGGGATTTTGAGTTTGATTGTGTCGCTGCAGCCGCTGTTCACGGCGGCGTTTGCGGGTGTGGCGCTGGGCGAGCGGGTGCTGCCGCGTCAATGGACGGGGTTGGCGCTGGGGTTCGTCGGCACGGTGCTGGTGGTGGCGCACAAGACGGGCAGCGGGCTGACTTTCTTGATGACGGTGCCAGCAATCCTGTCGCTGATCGGCATCACGGCGGGAACGATGTGGCAGAAGCGGCACTGTCCGCGTTTTGACCTGCGCACGAGCACGGTGGTGCAGTATGCGGCGAGTCTGGTGGTGACAGCGGTGCTGGCGCTGACCACGGAGACGATGCAGGTGGAGTGGAGCGGCCAGTTTGTGTTCGCGCTGCTGTGGGTGGCGCTCGTGTTGTCCATCGGCGCGATCAGCCTCCTCAATCATCTGATCCGCAGCGGCACGGCGGTGAATGTGGCGAGCCTGTTTTACACCGTGCCCGCTGTGACAGCGCTGATGGCCTGGGGCATCTTTGGCGAGACGCTGACCGGTTTATCGCTCCTCGGCATGGGGGTGGCCCTGCTGGGCGTGTGGATGGCGCGTGGCAGGTAGGGCGCGTTTTCAACTCGTTTCATGCGGTGCGGACCAAGCTGAAGTGCTGGCATCAGGCATGGTTTTGTGCGTTCGTGGGCCGTCATGAGCCACGACTTTTCCTACATCCCCGCTGGTTATCATTCCGTCACTCCCGCCCTCACGGTGAAGGATGCGAAGGCGGCCATCGAGTTCTACTCGAAGGCATTTGGAGCGGTGGAGAATTTCATACTGCCGGATCCGAAGTCGGGCGGCATCTCGCATGCGGAGTTCAACATCGGCAACTGCGCGATCATGATTTCCGATGAGTATCCAGAGACCGGCGCACTTGCGCCTCAAGTCGGGAAGGGCGGCTTGTTCATCATCTACGTGAAGGATGTCGAAGTGGCTTTCAAACAAGCCGTGGAAGCCGGCGCGGCGGTTCTCTTTGAGCCTACGGATCAGTTCTGGGGAGATCGAACCGCACGCGTGGCTGATCCATTTGGCTATCGCTGGACGCTGGCGCAGAAGGTGCGGGACATGTCGCCTGAAGAGCTGGTGGGAGTCACGGCGGCGATGTTTGGCGAGTGATTCCGAGGCCATGCACGACGCGAACTTTTTTCTCTCGGCCTTCATCTACCTTGCGGCAGCCGTGCTGCTGGTGCCGGTGGCGCATCGGCTGGGATTGGGCAGCGTGCTCGGCTATTTGATCGGCGGGGCGTTGATCGGGCCGTTTGTGCTGGGCTGGGTCGGGGGTGAGCAAGGCGAGGAGGCGCTGCACTTCGCGGAGTTTGGCGTGGTGATCATGCTGTTCATGATCGGCCTCGAACTGGAGCCGTCACGGCTGTGGCGCATGCGCGGGCCGATTTTTGGCCTCGGTGGCATGCAGGTCGTGTTCACGGGGCTGGCGGTGATGGGCATCGCAATGGCTTGCGGACTGGAATACAAGCCCGCCATCGCCACGGGCATGATTTTGGCGCTGTCATCGACCGCCATCGTGATTCAGACGCTGCAGGAGAAGGCGCTGATGCGCACCGATGGCGGCGCGGATTCGTTCGCGGTGCTACTGTTTCAAGACATCGCGGTCATTCCGATGCTGGCGGTGTTTCCGCTGCTCGCGGCAGGTGGCGCGGCAACGGAGCATCACGGCTGGCTGCAAACGTTGCCGCATTGGTTGCAGCCGCTGGTCACGCTGGGCGCGGTGGTGGCGATTGTCATCGCCGGTCAGTTCGTGGTGCCGCGCGGGTTTGCGATTCTGGCAAAAACGGGCCTGCGTGAGCTGCTGACGGCGGCGGCGCTGCTCTTGATCGTCGGCGTGGCGCTGCTGATGACGCAGGTGGGCCTCTCACCGGCGCTCGGCGCGTTCGTCGCGGGCGTGGTGCTTGCGGGAAGTCATTACCGGCATGAGTTGGAGAGCAATCTGGAGCCGTTCAAAGGCCTGCTGCTCGGCTTGTTCTTCCTCGCGGTCGGCGCGTCGCTGGATTTCAGCGTGATCGCGGCCAAACCGCTGCTGGTGGGCGTTTTGGTGCTGGGATTGATCGTGTTGAAGACGCTGGTGCTTTTTGCGATTGCCACGCTGCTGAAGATTCGCGGCAGCCACCGCTGGTTGCTTGCACTGGCGCTGGCGCAAGGCGGTGAGTTTGCTTTTGCGCTGCTGTCGATGGCCTCTCAGCAGCAGATTCTCGATGCGGAGAATTCAAAGCTGCTCGTGGCCGTTGTGGCGCTCTCCATGGCGGTGACGCCGCTGCTGTTCATCGTCTATGAACGCATCATTGCGCCGCGTTACACGGCGGTGAGCAAGGAGGAGCGCGCGCCAGACCCGATTGATGAGCATGCGCCGGTGATCCTGGCAGGATTCGGCCGCTTCGGCAATTTCCTGGGCCGTTTCATGATGTCGCAGGGCGTGAAGGTGACGGTCTTGGAAAGCGATCCCGATCATGTGGACATGCTGCGTGCCTTTGGTTTCAAGGTCTTCTATGGTGATGCCACGCGGCTGGACCTGCTGCACGCGGCGGGCATTGAGCAGGCCTGCATGCTGATCATCACACTGGCGGACCAGTCCAAAGTGGCGCGGCTCGTGACGGAAGTGCGGGAGAAGTTTCCCAAGGTGCGCATCCTGGTGCGCGCGCAGGATTACGATCATCGTTTTGAACTGCTGAAACTCGGCATCAGCGCGGAAGACATGGTGCATGAGCAGATGCACAGCGCGCTGGTGCTGGCCACGCGCGCGCTGCAAGCGCTCGGCAAGCCCGCCGCCGCGATGGAGGAGGCCGCGCGCAAGTGGCGGCGCTACGACGATGAAACGATGCACCTCATCGTCCCGGTGCAGGACGACTTCGACGCCTATGCGAGCATCGTGCGCGAGCGGCGCGTCCAGTTGACGCAGTTGTTTGAGAAGGATCGCGCGGAGGTGGAAAAGTAGTCCTGTTCCTGAGGAACAGGCTCCCAAGCTCCAGTTCCGCAGGAACTGGGCTACTTTTTACTTCGCCGTGATCTTGATGTTGCGGAACCACGTCTCGTCACCGTGCTCGGTCAGCATGATCTTGCCTTTGCCGGGGGCGAAGCCTTCCTTGCTCTTGAACTTGCTCTTCCCGACCATTTCCTTCCACTCGGGCGTGGTGGTGTTCGCCTCGCAGGCCAGGGCGCCATTGAGCCAATGCTGGATCAGTCCGTCCTGCACGATGATCTTGCTCGTGTTCCATTCACCGGCGGGTTTCACCGCCTTGTCCTTCACCGGCTCCTTGATGTCATAAATCGACGCCGTGGTGTGGGAGCCGCCTTTGAGGCCGTCGGGATGACCGCTGTCGTCGATCATCTGGTATTCGATGCCGAGCCATTCCTTGCCTCCGATCTTCGTGACCCAGTATTTGATGCCGTTGTTGCCCTTGGCATTGAGCTTCCACTCCCATTCGAGTTCGAAGTTCGTGTATTCATTTTTCGAGAGCAGACTGCCGCCGCCTTTGCCGGTAAGGTGAATGGTGTTATCGCCTTCAGTGGTCCAGCCGCCGGATGGCGCGGCATCTTTGGTGTCGGTGAAATCGGCCAGCGTCAGATAAACCGGTTCAGCGGCAGTGACGGATAAGGCGAGAGCGAGGGTGCAGAGAAGCGTGCGCATGATTGGAAGGAAGGTTGCAGTGCATCAAAGGCGAGAGGTCAGCGGGACGCCAGCGCGTTTTTCAATTGTCGATGGCGATGCGGCCCGGCGGGTTCACGCGGATGATCTCGTGGTCGGTAGTGAACAAAATCACATAGCCACGAGTGTCGAAGGCCATGGGCGTGCCGGCGCAGGGCTTGGGCAGGTGGAAGCGGCGGGTGATCATGCTGGTCTTTTTGTCCATCTGCACCAGCACGTCGGGACGTTCGAGCCGCCAGGCGCGTTTGCGCTTGGAGCGGCCCGGTTTGCAGCCTGCGGGCATGTCATCGGGCGTGCCTGGCTCCACGCTGAGCAGGCGCAGGCCGTCGCGGTGCTCCATGTGAAAGAGCAGGCCGTCCTCATGCAGCGTGAATTTCGTGCCGCCCGGCCCCCACCAGGCGATTTCGAGGCCGGGACTGTTCTTGATCGGCGGACGGGGCAGTTTGACGACGTGGCACTTCCCGTCCGGCTCCACCCAGGCGCAGGCGGGTTCGGGATTTTCGCCGCGTTGCGAGGACACCATCAGCACCGCGCCGTCGAGCCATTCGGAGATTTCCCCTCGACTATAACTCGGCAGCGGCAGCTCGATGCGGCGGCAGGCGGCGTAGCGCTCGCCGCGCACATCGAACGGCACGAAGCGCAGGCCCAGATTGCGCGTGCCATTCCACGACGGCTCGATGACGAGGCTGTGCTCCGGCGTGAAGACCATCGGCCATTCATTGCCCTCGATCAGCTCCGACTCCGCGCGCACCAGCGGCTTCCACGGGATGTGCATCACATCGAAACCGGCCAGCGCGCCTTTGCCTGTGATGATGCCGCGATCTGACGCGAAGGTGACATGCCACGAATGCACCGCGAAGCCGAGATCGCCGATGTACTCGTCGTTCAACTCCGGCAGCTCGGGGGTGAACGAGCGAAAACTTGGGTCCGCCTTGCCCGGCATCGAAGCGGTGCGATACGGGCGCAGTTGCAGCAGCGGCAGTGTTTTGGGCGCAACCTCACGCGTGACGAAGGCGATGTAACGCGCCTTTTGCTCGCCTGCCCGCCCATCGCTGGGAAACACGAGATCGCCATCGCCCGCCCAGTCGCCCGGGCGAAACCGCTGTGCGCGTGAGCGCGACACGCGGTTCACAGGCGTGTGGGTGAGCGCGAGGCTGCCTGCCTGCCAGCCCATGCTCGCCACTGGCACCGGTCCGAGCGGGCGCTGCTCCGCATCGAGCAAAATCATGCGAGTGTTGCTGAATGGCGTGTCAGACCATTGCGTGAGCACATATTCCGCCGCGTCCTCAATTTCGACCGGCGGGGCGATCACACGGCCCCAGCGTTTGGCATCCTCCGGCAACCATTGTTCCGGCTGCGGCACCTGCGTGAGATCAGGACATGCCACCGCTGAGATTTCCTCCGCCGCAGCCGGTTCGCGGCCGTTCGTGAACAACGGCGGACGGGTGGAGAAGGCGCGGGGCTCGCTCGCGGCGGTCATGCCATTGGCCTGTGAGCGCAGCATGACCTTCAAACAGCCGGAAGCGGGCAGCGTGATGATGGGATGCGAACCACGCGCTGGCGCACTCGGGATGGTGACGAGTGAGCGCAGCTTGTCAGGATCATCACCGGCCAGGATTTCGATGGAGCATGTGCCACTGAGTCGTGCGAGTGCTGACAACGAAGTGCCAGCACGCCACCAGCGCGCGTCGGCAAGTTTGTCGGAGGGTTTGCGGCCATCGCGGTCGCCAGTGGTCAGGATCATCGCGCGATCAGGCGAGGAGCCGAGTTCCGGCAGAACAAACTGCCATTGCACGGTCACGGCCTCGTCCGCCACCGCAGGCGGACGCACCCAGGCCTCGACGACCGGCACCAGATCACCCTTGCCCTCGATCAAATCACGCAGCGCGACGAGCTCGCCCGTCATCTGCTTGTAGAGCGAGGTGACGCGGTGTTTTTGCAGGTGTTCCAGGCCGGTGACGAAGCGGTTGAAGCCTTCCAGATAATCGCAGGCCATCAATGCCTCGCCCACGCGGGCCGCCTCGCCCGGCGGCGGCAGCGAGGTGCTGCTCATCTCCGCGTGATGCCGCTCCCACAGCGTCAGCGCCATCATGGCAAACTCAACGCCGCCATTTTTCCCCGCGAGGATGGCCGTGCGCGCGAGTGGCAGCAGGTGCGTCTTTTGCTGCGAGGTTTGATCCAACGCGCCGCCCCAGGCCGTGGCGAGCGTCCGCGTGAGAGCGAGATTCTTCTGCCGCAGAATGAGCTGTGCGTGGCGCTCCCAGTGATCGAGATCATCAAGCCGTGGTGTCGAGTTGCGCGCCGCTTCGAGCACACGCGTGAGACGCGCCTGCTCACCGCCGCGTTGCAGGTGCTCCAAGCAGTTGAGCAGGCTCTCGAATGAGCCACGTTCCGTCGTGTACTGCATTTTCGTGACGAGACTCAGCGCCAGCTCCTCCAGCCACGGACCTGAGGTGCTCTGCGGATGACTGCCCGGCGGCGCGAAGGCCGCGAGGCGCAGCGCCACGCGGGCCCGGCTATCCACGCTGAGATTGGCGGCCAGCTTCATCTGCTCCGGGCTCACGCCGCCGTTCAGGGCCAGCGCCAGCAGCGCATGGGTGACGAGATTTTCATTCCACGGCTGCGTCTGCGCCGCTTGCAGGCAGGTCTCGGCAAAGGCGGGCTCATCCCCCAGCGCCGCGTGCAAAATCTGCCGCGCCTGCGTCGTGGGCTGATGCGGCGTCGTGGTGTCCTCCCACAGGCCGAGCAGCTCGCTGAAGCCGCTGCGCAGTCCGAACGTGATCGACAGCAAATCCACCCCGCCAGCACCTGACACGGCGTCCTTTGGCACCGGGGCGAGCACCAGCAGCCGTGCGACGCGCTGCGCCAGCGCGGGCTGGCCGGCGGCTTGCAGATCACGCAGCACCACGGCGAAATTCGCCGGATCACCGAGCACAAGCTGCGGCTGCGCGGTTTGCACGGACTCCAGCAAAATCTGGCCGAGCAGCGGCTCCTGGCGCATGGCATCGTGGCGCAAGATGGTGAGCACGAGACGGCACGCATCGGGACGCGCCATGCCTTGGGGTGCATGTTCCAATGCGGCGGCGACCGCTTTCACCCATTCCGTGAGATGCCCGGACTTCACCGCATGCGCCAGCCAGTCCACGCCGCGATACGCCTGCAACTGCCGCGGCCACTGTGCGGACGCCAGATCCACGCGGCGCATGCCCTGCACCGCCGCCTCCGCTGCCCATGCGGCGGATTCCTTTTGCGTGGCCGCCGCATACTGCTCCGCACGGCCAAACCAGCCCTGGGGCAGATTCGGCGCGGCTTGCAGCACCAGATCGTCTGCCGCGCTGATCTCCGTTTCGGACCGTTGCAGCTCACGCGCGAGATGCGCGAGCAGCAGACACTCGATTATGTGCTGCTGCGGTGGTTTGGCCTGTGCGCGCAGCCAGTCATAGAACGCGGCATGATCAAAGGGCGAAACCTCCAGCTCCTGCAAGGCCGCGCTCACATCGTTCGCCTGCTCCAGGCTCTGCCGGCAGGCGGGATCTGCCAGCTTCGCCTGCCATGGCGGCAATTCCGGCTGAACTGTCACCGCCGTTTGCGCCGTCAGCAGCAACGGCGTCAAAACGCCCGCCAGCAGCAGATTTGAAGACAACATAGGCCCGAGGTTAGCGAAAACGGCCATTCAAGGTCAAGCGCGCTTTCTTTCGCGATATTCCGGCGGCAGCGCTGCGTTTAATCCCGCCTCATGAAATTCATCCTGCTTCTTGCCCTGCTCACCACCGCCGTCGCTCTCGCCGAAACGCCCAAAAAGCCCGTCAAACGCGAGCGCAAGCCCAATCCCTCCCTGGTGAAGGTCGAGGACGTGGCCGGACTGCCGCGTGTGCTGCTCATCGGCGACTCGATCTCGATGGGTTACACGCTCGACGTGCGCGAGCTGCTCAAGGGCAAGGCCAACGTCCACCGCATCCCCACCAACGGCGGCCCGACGACGAACGGCCTCAAAAACATCAAGGCGTGGCTCGGCGACTCGAAATGGGATGTGATTCACTTCAACTGGGGCCTGCATGACTTGAAGTACATCCAGGAAGATCCCTCGAAGCGCGCTGATCCGAAGGCCGCAGGCTCTCATCCCCAGGTGGCACTGGCCGATTATGAGAAGAACCTCGCCGAACTCGTCAAAACCATGCAGGCCACCGGCGCGAAGCTCATTTGGTGCAACACCACGCACGTCGCGGCGGGAAGCGATGGCCGTGTTGAGAGCGATGAAGTGAAATACAACGAAGCCGCCGCCCGCGTGATGACGGCCGCTGGAGTTCCCACCAATGACCTCCGCGCCCACGCCCTCTCCAAGCCCGACGCGCAGCTTCCAGATGGCAATGTCCATTACTCGCCCGCTGGCAGCCGCTACCTCGCGGAAAAAGTCGCCGCCGTGATCTCCGAACACCTCCCGAAGAAGTAAGCATGAAGCCTGTCCTCCTCCTTCTCGCGTTCTTCGGCCTCTCACAGGCTCAAATCAAAACCCAAAACGAACCCACCAATACCGCCGAAGCCGCCGCGAAAAAGGCGGCGGCGGACCAGGCGCTCGATGATCAGTATCAGGCCTGGAAGTCGAAGCTCCCTGTCGATCAACAAGCCTGGGAAACCGTGCTGGAGCAGAATTTGGGCAATGGTTTCTATCTGCCTCTTCACAAGAAAGACAAAATCGCGGGCCGCTCCAACGCCTGGGATTTCGTCCAAGATGATCCCAAGCTGCCGCGAGTTCTTCTCATTGGCGATTCCATCTCACGCGGCTATACGCTCGACGTGCGCAAGGCCATGGCTGGCAAAGCCAACGTGCATCGTGCGCCGGAAAACTGCGGCCCCACGGCCAATGGCGTGAAGAAGATCGAGATCTGGCTCGGCGCTGGCAAATGGGACGTGATCCACTTCAACTTCGGCATCCACGACCGCAAAACGCCGCCAGCGGATTACGAGCAGCGTCTTGAAGCCCTCATCACCCGCATGAAACAAACCGGCGCGAAGCTCATTTTCGCGACCACCACGCCCGTGCCGCCAGACACGAAGGACGGCCCTGAAATTGTCACGCAAATCGCCGAGAAGAACGAAATCGCTCGGCGAGTGATGCAGAAGCACGGCGTCGCCATCAACGATCTGCACGCCTTCCTCGCGCCACAGCTCGAAGGCATCGCCAATCCGAAGGATGTCCACTTCAACGGCAAAGGCTACGAACTTATGGGCCAGCAGGTGGCTAAGTCGATCACTGCACAAATATCATCACCATGAAACACCTCTGGCTGGCATCGCTATTCCTATTGAGCCTGGGCGCCCAAGCTCAGGAGGCCGGTAAAGCGGAGTCGAAGGCGAAGAACTCGACCTTCGTCATTCCGCCAGACGTCAATGGTCTCAAAACCATCGTGCAGCCGCCGCTGGCTCCAAAACCGGTTCAGGTGGGCATCTTTGAGGGCAAGGGTGCTCCTGATGACGGCATCAACAACGTCATCAACGTGCTTAAAACACTGCCACAGGCGCAGGTGACGCGGATTCCGGGAGAACAAGTGGGCAGCATCGACTTGAAGCAGTTCGATGTCATCGTCTTCTCCGGCGGCAGCGGCTCCCAGCAATCGAAAAGCATCGGCGAGGCCGGATTGAAGAACGTGCGCGAGTATGTGCGCGGTGGTGGCGGCTACTGCGGCATCTGCGCGGGTGCGTATCTCGCCTGCTCGAATTTTTCCTGGGGCCTCGGCATTCTCAATGCGAGCACGGTTTCCAACAAATGGATGCGTGGGCGCGGTTTCATGGACATCGAGGTCACGGTGGATGGAAAACCACTGCTGGGCGACGTGGGCGGCATTTTCAAAGTGCGCTACAACAACGGTCCCATCATTAAACCCGGTGATCGGGCCGATATTCCGGCCTACCGGCCCGTGGCGCTGTTCCGAAGTGAGATCGCTGAAAACGGCTCGCCTGCCGGCCTCATGGTGAATTCACCCGCGCAGGCCGTTGGCACCTTTGGCAAAGGGCGCGTCTTCATTTCCAGCCCGCATCCCGAAAACACGCCGGGCCTGGAGCATCTCATCCCGCGCGCCATTTTGTGGGCCGCCGGGCAGGACGAGGTGCTGAAGTGATGGAGCACAAAATCGGCACGGCATGTGCAGTGGACATTTGGCACAGAATCCGCGTGTATGGGACGCGCCAACCGCGCGTTCCGACAATGACCAAACTTTCCTCCTCGAAACCCCTCAGCAAAAACATTCACCTTCAGCGCTGGGTCACCAAAATGGCCGCGCTGTGCAAACCGGACAAGATTCACTGGGTGGACGGCTCCAAGGCCGAGTACGACCGCCTCTGCAATGAAATGGTCGATGCAGGCACCTTCACCCGCCTGAACCAGAAGCAATGGCCGGGATGCTTCTACGCCAAGTCGGACCCCAGCGATGTGGCGCGCGTGGAGGAGCGCACGTTCATCTGCAGCAACTCCAAAGAAGGCGCGGGGCCGACGAACAACTGGATGAACCCTTTTGAGATGAAGGACAAGCTCCGCAAGCTCTTCAACGGCTGCATGAAGGGCCGCACGATGTATGTGCTGGCCTTCAGCATGGGGCCGGTTGATTCGCCGATGGCGCAGATCGGTGTGCAGCTCACCGATTCGCCCTATGTGGTGGTGAACATGCGCATCATGGCGCGCATCGGCAAAAAAGTGTTCGAGGTGATCGACAAAGCGAAGAAACGCGTGGTGCCATGCATGCACACCGTCGGCGCACCGCTCAAGAAAGGGCAGAAGGACGTGGCCTGGCCCTGCAACAAGGAGAAGTACATCGTTCACTTCCCTGAATCACGCGAGATCTGGAGCTATGGCTCCGGTTACGGCGGCAACGCGCTGCTCGGCAAGAAATGCTTTGCTCTGCGCATCGCCTCCGCGATGGCCCGAGATGAAGGATGGATGGCCGAGCACATGCTCATTCTCGGTGTCGAAGATCCCAAGGGCAAAAAAACGTATGTCGCCGCCGCTTTCCCCAGCGCCTGCGGCAAGACGAACTTTGCCATGCTCATTCCGCCGCAGTACTTTGTGGAGAAAGGCTGGAAGATCTGGACCGTGGGCGATGACATCGCGTGGATCAAACCCGGCGCGGATGGCCGGCTCCATGCGATCAATCCAGAAGCCGGTTTCTTCGGCGTGGCTCCTGGAACGAGCGGCAAGACGAATCCAAACGCCATGGCCTCGCTGCGGAAGAACACCATCTTCACCAATGTGGCGCTCACGCCCGACGGCGGCGTGTGGTGGGAAGGAATGACCGACACACCACCCGCGAAATGCACCGACTGGCAGGGCAATCAATGGACGCCCGAAATCGCCAAGGAGAAAGGCGTCAAGGCAGCTCACGCGAACTCACGCTTCACCGCTCCCGCCTCACAGTGTCCCACGATTGACCCCGACTGGGAAAAACCCGAGGGCGTGCCGATCAGCGCGATCATTTTCGGTGGCCGCCGTGCCACGACGATGCCGCTTGTCTATCAGGCCTTCAATTGGAGCGGTGGTGTGTACACCGGCGCGACGATGGGCAGTGAGATGACCGCCGCCGCCGCTGGCACGATTGGCAAGGTGCGCCGCGACCCGATGGCCATGCTGCCCTTCTGCGGCTACAACATGGGCGACTACTTCCGCCACTGGATCAGCATGCAGCGCAACCTGAGCGAAACGCCGCGTGTTTTTAACGTGAACTGGTTCCGCAAGGACGCCGATGGCAAGTTCCTTTGGCCCGGCTTCAGCGAAAACATGCGCGTGCTGCAATGGATCGTGGCCCGTGCGAATGGGCGGGGCATTGCGAAGGAAACTCCGATCGGATGGGTGCCGCACTACGCTGACATCGACTGGAAGGGCCTCGATTTCCCCAAAGAAAAATTCGAGGAGCTGCAACACTTCGACCGCGCCGCCTGGCGTGCCGAAATTCTCTCTCACGAGGAACTTTTCATCGACCTGAAGACACATCTTCCCAAAGAGCTGATCTACGAGCGCGAGCTGCTCATCTGCCGGATGTAGAACGAATCTCCAGATTCGTTCTCCCAGCGCTTCGCCAGCACAAGCCGTCGTCTATCCCGGATAACACCGGGGGCCGCGTTCGTATGTGTTCAACCATGAGTTCGCAACCTTACGCTGCCACCGCCTCGAAGCCCGCCGCCGTCCTCAAGGACAAGATGATGAAAGGTCATGCCGTTTTCGGCATGCTCGTCCAGCACGCCGTGGTGCCGTCGATCGTCGATTTCATCCCGGACGGCAGCATCGACTTCGTCATCGTCACCGCCGAGCACAACGCGCTCGACATCGCCGACTTCATGCCGCTGCGCTACGCGCTCGCAGCGAAAGGCATCGCCACGCTGGCTCGCACGCACAGCCGCGATGCTGATGATGTGGCCAAGGTCTGCGACTCCTTCGATGGCGTGGTCATTCCGTATGCGGAGGATGTGGAGCTGATCAAGCGTCTGGCCGCCGCCGCCGTTTATCGTCCACTCAAGGGCGAGGCGCTCGAACGCGCGATCAAGGAAGGCAGATGGCCGAGCGACAAGACTCGAGATTACATCGCTGAAAAATGCGCCAACACACTCTTCGTGCCGATGATCGAGTCGGTGAAGGCCGTGTCGAACCTCGATGCCATCTGCTCCATTCCCGGCGTGAGCGCGCTTTTCATCGGCCCGAACGACATGACGACGAATATGGGCATCCCGAACGAGTACGACCATCCTGACTTCATCGCCGTCGTGCAAAAAGTCATCGATGCGGCCGACAAGCGCCACATCCCCGCCGGTTCGTGGTTTGGGAAGGTCGAGCAGCAGCTCCGCGCCATCAAACAGGGGGCGCGCTTCATCTGCCACTCGAACGACAGCAGCCTGTTGAAGGACATCATGACCACGACCTTCACGGCGCTGCGAAAAGGCTGATCATTCCACCTGCGGCGATGAACCGGGCACTCCGGCAGCGTAGAAGAGCGATGCAACTCCGCCCAGCTCTTTTTCTTTGCGCTTCATTCGTCCTTCATTCCGCTTTCGCGGAGGAGATCAAAGACGGCCAGTTCGCCGTCATCTCGAACTTAAAAGCCGGAGTCGCGAAAATCGACATCACGCCGCCGGATGCCGCAGCAGTCAAGATCGTGGGGCATGTGCGGCAGGTCACAGGAGTGCGCGATCCGCTGCGGGCGGGTGTTTTGATCCTCGATGATGGCGAAACGAAGGCTGCCATCGTCACGCTGGACACCATCGGCGCGTGGGAGGACATGGTGCGTGATGCGCGGGCGAAAATCGAAGCCGAGACCGGTGTTCCGGCGGCAAACATCCTCATCGCGGCCTCTCACAACCACTCAGGGCCGGGTTACGTCGAAAACATGCGCTGGGCGGCTGATTTGATCAAAAAACTCGGTGCTGCGGCCAAACAAGCAGCCGAGAGCATGAAACCGGTGAGCGTCGGCTACAGCGAGGAGAGCATCAGCTTCGGCATCAACCGACGCAAGACCTACGACGGCCGTGCGGTGGTCAGTTTGAACTCTGACGGGCCGAACGATCCTCGCGTGAAGGTCCTGCGCTTCGACGACGGCACCACCCTCACGCCGCTGGCGGTGATCATGCATGCCGTCTGCCATCCGTGTTTCTTCACCTGGGGAGACAAAGGCTCGCAGCCCTATCCGAAGGGTTATCCGAAGATGAGCGCCGATTTTCCCGGCGAGGCGCAGACCTTTGTCGAGATGTGTTACGCGCAAAAGACCAGCGCCCTGTTCATGCAAGGCTGCGCGGGCGACATCCGGCCGAATCTGCCCGGTTATCCGTATCGCTGCGCGGATGAAGCTGACATCCAGTGGGCGGGCCGCGATCTCGGCGGTGCTGTTGCGCGCGCGGCGGCCTTCAGTCTGACGCGTGAGCAATTGCACAGACGCGAGACCTTCTATCAAATCCGTGTCGCCAGCGAGGTCGTCGAACTTCCCGGCAAAGACGGGCCTGTGCGCGCTGAACTCATGGCGATGAAGATTGGCCCCTTCCTCCTGCTCACCATGCCTGGCGAGCCGATGGTCGAATACGGCTTCAAGCTCGAAAAGGCCATCTCCGACCGCGCCACGCCCATCATCGTCGGCTACGCAAACGGCAACATCGGTTACATCGCCACCGCCGAGGCGCACACCGTCGGCGGCTACGAGCCCAATCGTTCCATCCTCAAGCCCGAAGCTGAGGCCGTCATCCTCAAACAACTCGGCTCGCTCGCCGACCGCGTCGTCGGCGATGTCTTCGAAAGCTTCTCGAAGCACCCGAAGGACATGCAGAAGCGCGATGCCGAGGAAAAAACTCGGCTTCAGTCCGCACCAACGGCCAAACCTTGATTTTTTCATCATCATGACCCACCCGCTCGTCTCATATCCCCAACTTTCCAATACTCCAACATCTCACCTCCCCTTCAGCCCCTGTGTGGTCGTGGGTGACTTGATCTTCGTCTCCGGCCAGGCCTCCGTCGATCAGCAGGGCAACATCGTCAGCGACACTTTCGAAGGCGAATTCCGCCGCAGCATCGAAAACGTCCGCAAAGTGCTCGAAGCCGCGGGCAGCGACCTCGCGCATGTCGTGCAGACGCGGAACTACGTCCGCGATGCCGAAGACGTGGCGCTCTACAACCAGCTCTATCGCGAATACTTCCCGCAGCCCTCGCCTGCGCGCACGACCATCACGAACTGCCTGCCGCCGTCGCTCAAATACGAGGTGGAGGCCATCGCCGTGCGCAAACCTGCTCAATGACCTCCATGAACAACGACGAAGCCGCCCGCCGCGCCTACTGGGCCGAACAAATGGAACAAGGCTATGCCATCGTGCAGAAGCTCATCGAGTTTCCGGTGAACGAATGCGGCGAGCGCTTTGCCTCCATTTCCGATGCCGCTGCTGCTGCGAAGGTGGAGATGCAGTTCTCCACCAGCAAGATCGCGGGTGATCTGGATCGCGTTTACTTCCTGCGCGAGAGCCTCGTGCGCGATGTCATCACCATCGGCCGCGAGATGAACGAACGAGGCTGGATTCTGAAGATCGAGGACGGCTTCCGCTCGCTCGACATGCAGCGCCAGCTCGTGCGCAAGCCGTCCGTTTTCGATACGGTGTTGAAAAAATGCATCTGGGAGCTTGGCGGCCAGATTCCAACGCCGGATTTCATGTTCCGCCGCGCCATCGTGCTGACGGCAAACATGCCGAAGATCGGCGCGCACATGTCCGGCTCCGCCATCGACATCTCGGTCTTCCTTCGCGACGACGGCACCGAGGTCTGGCGCGGTTATCCGTATCTCGAAATGAGCGAATGCACGCCGATGCGCTCGCCCTTCGTCGCGCCGGAGCACATCGCCACACGGCTGGAGATCTGCTCGATGATGGAGAAGCACGGCTTCATTCATTTCCCCTTCGAGTTCTGGCACTTCGACAAAGACGACGCCGGGATGCACATCCTCACCGGCAATCCCGCGCCCTGCCGTTTCGGTCCCGTGAACTGGAATCCGCAGACCAACGAGGTCACTCCGGTGGAAGACCCGCTCGCCTTGCTCAATCCGCTGCCGATCATTGAGCGCGAAATCTCGGCGGCCTTGGAGTGGGCGAAGAATTGAACTCGAGGTAGAGGCCCACATCACACTCCACCCGCCGTCAGCTCATCCAGATGCCGTTGCCGATACGCGGCGGGAGTCAGGCCCGTGTGGGCGCGGAAGGCGCGGGTGAAGGCGCTTTGATCGTAGAAGCCACATTCGAGGGCGATGGCTCCAGCGGTGTGATCCGTGGCGATGAGATCCTGGCACGCGGCATGAATGCGCTGGTGGATGAGATAACGCATCGGCGGCTCGCCGAGCAGCTTGTGAAATAGGCGTGTGAACTGCCGCTCCGACAGATGCGTGAGCGCAGCGAGCTTCTTGGTTTCGATGGGCTCGCGAAAGCGCGTGTGCAGATGGCGTAGCGCAGGTTCCAACTGCTGGAAGGGCTGCGCCACGCCGCCCACCTCATGCATGTCGTAGAGCACGAGAGCCACACCGCTGATATGTCTACGCATGTCCCGCAGCGGTGAGACGGAGACGACATACCAATTCAGCGGGCCGCTGATGTCCGGCACCATTTGCGAGTAATAGGTGCGCGTCTTGCCCGTGCGCATCACACGCCGGTCTTCATCCACGAAGCTGGCAGCTAGCTCGCGGGGAAAGAAGTCGCGGTCCATCTTGCCGAGCATCTGCCACTCGTGCTCCAGATTGAAGATCTTCAGCGTGCGGGCGTTGGCGCAGACGAAGCGACTTTCCTTGTCCTTGGCCAGGAAGGCGATCATCGGCAGCGTGGCGAAGAGCGCGGAAAGCTGGAGGCCGCCGCCCATGCGTTTGAGAAATGCCTGCTGGAATTGCTGCGCCCGGCGTTGTTCGTTCATGGCCGGAAAATACCAAAGGTTGACGCTCCCGGCCAATGCTTTGAGCCATCGGGCAGCGTTATACTTGTCGCATGAAAAAGACTGTCGCCATCTTTGGAGCCAGCGGAAAACTCGGACGCCACGCGCTGGCGGTTCTGGCCCGGCGCGGTTTTGCGGTGAGGGCGCTGGTGCATCGCACACCGGTGGTGGGCGAGAACATCACCTCGGTGACCGGCAGCATCACGGACGCGAAGGCCGTTGAAGAAACGGTGCGCGGCGCGGACATCGTGGTGCAGCTCGCCACGACGAAGGAAGACGCGGACACCTTCTTCGACGTGAGTGTGCGAGGCACTTTCAACATCCTCGAAGCCTGCCGCCGTCAGAGTGTGAAGCAGTTCATCCTCTTCGGTGGCGATGCCGCGCAGGGCATCTGGTTTTATCCGCAGCCGATTCCCATCGACGAAAATCATCCGCTCACGGCCTACCCAGGCTACTACGCCTTCTCCAAGGTGATGGAGGAGACGATGGCCGCACAGTATGCGATTCAATACGGCGTGCCGGTCACGGTGCTGCGCTCGTCGTGGGTGTTTGAGCACGACGACTTGCTGAATCACTTCTCGTTGCTGCGGAGCGTGAATCCTGCCGAGCCGGGCCACGGTTTTGGCGAAGTGAGCGATGACATTCTCGCACTCGTGCGGGCCAAACAGGAGCGCATTCCGATCCTCATGGACGCGAACGGCGTACCGCTGCGTCGGCACATCGTGCATGTCGATGATGTGATGCAGGCCTTTGATCGCATGATCGACAATCCGTCCGCATTCGGCCAGACCTTCAACATCGCCGGGCCGTCGGCCTTCGATTACCGCGTCGCAGCGGACTATCTGTCGAAGCAGCTCGGCGTGCCGACAGTGGAGATTCCCAGCCCAAAGTATCACCCGTTCGAGATCAACATCACCCGCGCCCGCACGGTGCTTGGTTACGCCCCGGAGAATGATTTCTTCCGCATGGCCGACCGTGCCATCGCAGAAAGAACATCAACAACATGAGAACATTCCATCACATCGGCCTGCCGACAGACGAGAGTCATCCCGGCGAGTATTTTGTCGAAGACACCAAGGTGTGGGTCACTGACCCGCGCAAGCATCCCTACAAGGTCGAGTATCTGCGCTTTGAAGCAGACAGCCCGGTCACGGGTCCGGTGCGTGACCTGCCGCACGTCGCGTATCGCGTGGACGACATCCAGGCGGAACTGCTTGGAGAGCAGGTGCTCATCGAGCCCTTCGAGCCTTCGCCGAACTTCACCGTGGCCTTCATCCTCAAGGACGGCGCGGTGATTGAGTTCATGAAGTTTGAGAAAGACAGCGATCTACCGTGGAAATAAAATCATGAACATCAAAGACAAGGTCATTCTGGTCACCGGCGGCACGTCGGGCATTGGCGAGGCATGCAGCCGACATTTTGCAACGCTCGGCGCGCGCGTGGTTATCGCGTCGAATCAACAGGAGCGCGGAGATGCTCTCGAAAAGGAGCTGCGCGATGCCGGTCATGACGTGCGCTTCGTCTTCGCCGACGTGTCGCGCGAAGAGAGCGTGAAGGCGATGGTGGAACGCGCGGTGGAGCTTTACGGGCGCATCGACGGCGTGCATTGCAACGCGGGCGTCTGGGGCAAGGGCAAGGTCACGGAGTTCGATGACGCCGCGTGGGACAAGCTCATGGGCGTGAACGTGAAGAGCGTGTTCTGGACCGCGAAGCACGTGATTCCCGTGATGGAGCAGCAGGGCCAGGGCGTGTTCCTCATCACGACGTCGGTGGCGGCGTTCATCGGCTTCCCGGCGCATGCACTCTATTGCGCGTCGAAGGGCGCGCTGGAGTCCTTGATTCGCTGTCTCGCGGTGGATCATGCGGGCAAAGTACGCGTCGTCGGCATCTGCCCTGGAACGATCGACACGCCGATGCTCGCGGCGAGCTGCGAGGGCTGGGACAAGCCCGTCGCCGAGCTTTACGCCGATGTCGCACGCCGCATCCCAGTGCGCCGCCTTGGACAGCCCATCGACATCGCGCAGACCGCCGCCTTCCTGCTCAGTGATGACGCAGGCTACATCAATGCCACCTCCATCGTGCTCGATGGCGGCACCATGGCGCTGCCGCCGTGGTGAAGTGAAAAGGAAGTCCCCAGACAACAATCCACCCACTCCACTCATGAAAAAAGTGAAACACGGCATCCTCGGTCTCGGCTGGTTTGGCGAGAAGCATTGCGAAGCGCTCGCGGCGATCCCCAATGCGGAAATCTACGCGGTCTGCACCCGCAACTCCGATCGTCTCGCCGAAGTGGCGAAGAAGTTTGGCGTGAAGAAGACCTTCACCGACTACCACGCGATGCTGGCTGATCCCGAATTGGAATCCGTCAGCATCACCACGATGTGGGATCAGCACGCCGCGCCTGCCGTGGCCGCGCTTCAGGCCGGGAAGCACGTCTTTTTGGAGAAACCGATGGCCTCGACCGTCGCCGACTGCGACGCGATCGTCGATGCGGCCAACACGGCGAAAGGCTTCTTCATGGTCGGCCATATCTGCCGCTTCAATCCGCGCTATGCGGCAGCAAAGCAGGAGATCGAGGCGGGAAAGATCGGCAAGATCATCTCGATGTATGCGCGCCGGAATTTGCCCGCGTGGGTGGGCGCCTCGGTACTCGACAAGATCGGCCCGATCATCGGCGATGGCGTGCATGACACCGACCTGATGTTCTGGTTCAGCGGCTCACGCGCCGTGTCGGCGTATGCGCAGACGGTGCAGTTCCGCCAGCACGCCAATCCCGACCTCGGCCACGTCATGTATCGGCTGGAGAGCGGCGCGTCGTGCATTTTGGAGTCCGTGTGGTGCCTGCCGGACACCACGCCGTTTCAAATCGACGAGCGTCTCGAAATTGTCGGTACTGAGGGCTCCATCTCCATCCACGACACGCATCCCAACCTCATGATCGTGGACAGCAAAGGCACCCGTTGCCCGGACACGACCTACTGGCCCACGATCCACGGCCAGCTCCGCGGCGCGCTGCGCGACGAGCTCGCCTACTTCGTGAACTGCGTCGCCACGGGTGAGAAACCCACCGTCATCACGCCCGAGGAATCGCGAGAGGCCGTTCGCGCCTGCCTCGCCGCCGAGGAATCCGCCCGCACGGGCCAGGTGGTGAAGATTTGAAAATTACAACGCCAAGAACCCTTCCCATGAAACCGAATCACCGCCTCTTCTTCATCGCAACGTTCACATCTGCCGTTTGCAGTCTCTTCTTGTCCGTCGCGGCGCTTCATGCCGCCGAACCGACCAAGGGCGAGGCGAAACGAGTGGATCTCGGTGGTGGCGTGACACTGGAGGTCATCTTCATCCCGCCCGGCGAGTTCATGATGGGCAGCACGCCGGCGGAAAAGCAGTGGGCCACGGGAATCGAAGGCGGCGCGCAGCCAGGGACGACGCGCGAGTCGTTCGAGGGTGAGCAACCGCGATTGACGCGCGTGAAGGACGGCTTCTGGATGGGCCGCACGGAGGTGAGCGTCGGACAGTTCCGGCGTTTCGTGGAAGAGTCCGGTTTTGTGACCGACGCCGAGAAGCCTGGCGGAGAGACTCAGGTGTTCGATCCCGAATGGGACGGCTACCATCTGACGACGCAGGTGGTGCATCCGTGGAAGTCCATGAAGGGCAAGAGCTGGCGTGACCCGAACTGGGGATTTCCGAACAAGGACGTCTATCCAGTCGTGAGCGTGAGCTACAACGACATGAAGGCGTTTGGCCAATGGCTGACACAACAGGAAAGCAAGGCAGGCCGGCTGCTGGAGGGCCTGGAATACCGGCTGCCCACGGAGGCGGAGTGGGAGTATGGCTGCCGCGGCGGCAGCAAGGAGAGCCGCTATTTCTGGTGGGGAAACGAGATCGAGAACGGCGAAGGCAGGCTGAACATCTCCAGCATGGATGTCCTGCCGGGACGCACGAAAGCATGGCCGCTCGCCAAGGTGCCGTGGAGCGACGGCTATTCCTTTGTCTCTCCCGTGGATCACTACGGCGAAAAGGGCCGCAACGGTTTTGGCCTCGCCGACATGTGCGGCGGCGTGTGGGAATTTGTCATCGACCACTTTGACCCGAAGGGCGGGCATGAGGATGTCCATTATCAAAACGCGGAGCAAGGCACCGTAACTCGACCCGTCTGCCGTGGTGGAAACTACTTCGACGTTCCTGGCAATGCGCGTTGCGCCGTCCGGTTGGGAATTCGGGATGTGACCTATTCGGACTCACGCGACGGATTTCGCATCTGCCTGGGCCGGCCTGTAGCTGGGAAGTAGCCTGCATTTCTGGACACATCTTATTATGAAGACTCTGCTTCGCCTCATCCTGTCGCTGACTCTCATCGCCGGAGCAGAAGCCGCCGACTGGCAAACCGCGCGCGTGCCTGGCAAACTCGACTTCACCGGCACCGCCTGGCTGCGCGCGTGGGTGAAGGTGCATGACAGCTTCTTCCTCAAGCACGAGCGCAACTTGTTTGAAGAATCCGTCGGCGTGAACATCCGCGATCTCACGGGCGCGCATGAAGTGTGGGTGAACGGGAAGAAGATAGGCACCGGCGGCGCATTCCCGCCAGCCTACCAGAGCGCGGGTAGCACATTGTTTCGTCACAAGGTTCCCGTCGGCACGCTGCGCAAAGGTGAGTGGAACGAGGTCGCCATTCGCATGCATGTGCCGTCCGGCCCGGGCGGATTCCTCGGCGATGCGCCCTTCATCATGAACTATGAGCAGGAGTGCATTTTCGAGGGCGAGTGGGAGTTCCGCGCTGCCGACGATTACAAGCCGGGCGGTGCGCTCACGCAAAAACCCGCGCGCGCCGCGTTCGACAGTTTTCACGAGTCGCAGCGCGTGCTCGGCCGCACCGAGCAGGTGCATGGGCCGAAGCTGCCGCCGAAGGAGTCCGCAGCAAAGATGAATGCCTTCGATGGTCTCAAGACCGAGCTTGTCTTGAGCGACCCGCAGATCGCGCAGCCGTTTCATTTCAGCTTCGACGAGCGCGGACGCATCTGGGTGGCGCAGACGCGGCAGTATCCGTATCCTGCGGGCCTCACGATGCTCAGCCGCGACAAATACTACCGCGCGGTCTATGACAAGGTGCCCGTCGCGCCGCCGAATCATGTTCGCGGCGCGGACATCATCTCGGTTCACGAGGACACGGATGGCGACGGTGTTTACGACAAGCACAAGGTCTTCGTGGACGGCCTGAACATGGCCAACGCCGCCGTACGTGGTCGCGGAGGTGTGTGGGTGATGCATGTACCGTATCTGATCTTCTATCCTGACAAGGACGGCGACGACGTTCCCGACGGACCGCCGGTGACGCATCTCTCCGGCTTCGGATTCGAAGACACACACGCGCAGGCAAACGGCCTCGTGTGGGGACTCGACGGCTGGCTTTACGGCTGCCAGGGCAGCGGCACGTCATGTCGCGTGCGCCGGCCCGGACTCGATGCGCCGGACTCGCCGGGAGCGCATTTCGAGGGCTGCATGGTGTGGCGCTATCATCCGGAGACACGCGCATTTGAAATTTTCGCCGAGGGCGGCGGCAACACGTTCGGCGTCGAGATGGATGCGCAGGGCCGCGCATATTCCGGCCACAACGGAGGCAACACACGCGGCTGGCATTATATTCAGGGCGGCTTCTACCTCATGCAGGGCGTCACACCCGGCAAATTCGGCCCACCGCGCAATCCGTATGCGTTCGGCGATCTGCCGATGATGGCGACGACCGATCCCGTCGTGCGCTTCACCCACTTTGGCGCATTTGCCGATGGCAGCGCGATACCGTCGAAGTTAGCTGGCATGCTTTTCTCCATTGATCCGCTGCACAATGAAGTCATTGCCAGCCGGCGGATGCCGCGCGGCTCGACGTTCGACACCAAGGATCACGGCGTGGTGGTGAAAAGCAGTGATGCCGCGTTTCGTCCTGTCTATATCGCCAACGCGCCCGACGGCTCGATCTACGTCTCGGACATGTATGAGTTCTACATCGCGCACGGCCAGCACTATCAGAACCAGATCGATCCCACGACCGGACGCATCTACCGCATCGCGGGCAAGGACGCGAAGCTCGAAACGGACATCAATCTCGCGGCGAAGAGCACGGAGCAACTCATCGCATTGCTCGGCCATCCGAACAAATGGCATCGCCACACCGCTGTGCATTTGCTTGGCGAGCGCAAGGATCCGAAGGCCGCGCCGGCGTTGAAGCAAGTCATCGCGAAGGACACCGGCCTCGCCGCGCTGAATGCGCTGTGGGCGCTGCATCAATCAAGCGGCCTCGACGATGCCACGGCGGTGCTCGCGCTGAAGCATGCGAATCCGTCCGTGCGCTCGTGGGCTGCGCGCCTGCTCGGCGATGAATACGGCATCAATCGCAATCTCGGCCTGCCGCCCGCGCGCAAAGAGGCGCAGTTGCTGCCGACCAACGTGTTCGACACACTCGTCGCACAGGCCGTGGCGGAGAAGGATGCCGAGGTGCGCTCGCTTTTCGCCTGCACCGCGCGCCGACTCGCCGACGTGCAGGCGTTTCCGCTCATCGCCGCCGTGATGGGGCACGACGAGGATGTGAACGATCCCTACATCCCGCTGCTCTGCTGGTGGGTCTTCGAGGCGCGCATTCCGTCCGCCACTGCCGAGGTGATGGATTTTCTCAAGACACGTGCGCTGTGGGATGAGCCGCTGGTGATGCAGCAGGTGCTGCCGCGTGTCGTGCGACGATTTGCCGTGGATGGAAAACGGCAGGAGTTGCTGCTCGTCGCCCAATTGCTGAAGCTCGCGCCGGGCAAGGAACAGGCGACGCAGTTGTTGAAGGGATTTGAAGAGGCGTTTCGCGGACGTGCCATGACCGGGCTGCCGGAGGAGCTGATCACCGCGATGGCGTCGTCCGGCGGCGCTTCGCTCGCGATTCGTCTGCGCCAGGGCGATGCCGCAGCCGTGAAGGAAGCGCTCGCTATTGTCGGCGATGCGAAGGCGAAACCCGAAGACCGCCTGCTCTACGCCCGCAGCTTCGGCGAAGTGCGCAGCGCCGGTGCCGTGCCCGTGTTACTGAAGGCCGCCACGACTGATCGCAGTGTCGAACTGCGCAAGGCCGCCTTTGCTTCACTGAGCGCGTATGACCATGACAGCATCGCCACCGGCACGCTGGAGGCTTTGCCGAAGCTGCCCGAAGACGTGCGCGCCGCGGCCCTTACCCTGCTTTCCAGCCGCGCAAAATGGACGCAGGCGCTGATGGCGGAATTGCAGTCGGGCAAGCTCAGCCTCTCGCTTGTGCCGAACGACATCGCGGACCATCTGCGCATGAACCGCGACAAAGCGATCAGCGAAGCGGCGGTGAAACTTTTTCCGAAGGCGACGACCACTGGCTACGACTACAAGAAGAAGCTCGCGGAGGTCGAGGCGGCGTTGACGCGCGGCGCTGGCAACCCATATCAAGGCGAGGCCACCTACATGCAGCGCTGCGCGAGCTGCCACAAACTCTTCTTCAAGGGCGGCAACATCGGACCCGAACTCACCACCTACCAGCGCGACAATCTCGGAACCATGCTCATCAGCATCGTGAATCCCAACGCCGAAATTCGCGAAGGCTTCCAGTTCATCACCGTGGAGACGAAGGACGGCCGCAGCATCGGCGGCTTCCAGGTGGACCGCGACAATCAAGTCACCGTGTTGCGCGGGCTTGACGGCCAGGACGTGACCCTCGGCGCGCAGGACATCAAGGCCGTGCAGCCCATGGGCCGCAGCCTCATGCCCGAGGGCATGCTTGAAGGCCTGACCGAGCAGCAGCTCCGCGATTTCTTCGCCTACCTGCGCATTTCGCATCCGATCACCAAGTAATCCCATCCACACGCCATGAATCCACCACTCGACCGCCGCACGTTTGTCACCCGATCCGCCGCCGCGCTTGCCGCGTCGATGGCCGGAGTTCCGATCATCGGACGCGCCCAATCAGCGCCGTTGAAGCTCGGCATCATCTCTGCGGCGACGTATGCGCCCACCTATAACAACCCTGCCGCGCCGCGCATGCCGGGCTCGCATCACGGCACCGCTTTTTCCACGACGTTCAATGGGTGGGACGAGGAGAAGGCGAAGCAGCTCAAGGGCACCTTCGTCAAATCAGGCCGCAGGCTCGAAGGCGCGCGCGTGGTGAAGATCTGGGACACGGACAAAGCCGCCGCGCGAGCGCTGGCAGATGTCTGTGGCATCGAGACCGTGACTGACACGCCCGAACAATGCTGCGACGGTGTCGATGCCGTGCTCATCGTTGATGACGGCAGCGGATCGCAATGGAAATACGCGGAGCATTCGCTGCGCAAAGGCGTGCCCACGTTCTGCGACAAGCCGCTCGCCATGACCGCGCGTGAGGCCGCCGCCGTGGCGAAGCTCGCACGCGAGACGAAGACGCGCTTCATGTCCGCCAGCAGCCTGCGTTTTGTGCCCGACATCATCAAGCTGCGCAACGAACTGCCGCAACTCGGCGAGGTGCATCTCGCGAGCGTCATCTGCGGCAACGAACTGGTTTATTACGGCATCCACGCGCTCTCGATGGCCTACGCCGTGCTCGGCAAGGGCGCCGTGAGCGCCATCAACGTCGGCAAGTCCGGTGCGAACATCGCGCGACTGCGCTTCGGCGAGAAGCGCGATGTCGTGCTCATGGTCGCCGACAAAGAAGCGATGCGCAGCGGCTACCAGATCAATCTCTACGGCGAGAAGGGCTGGCGCACGGTCACGCCCGACTTGACGAATCTTTACGCCTACCTGCTGGAGGCCTTCCTTGATCTCGTCATCACCGGCAAGGAGAGCGTGCCCATCGAGGAGGAAGTCGAGGTCATCGCAGCGCTAGAAGCCGCCAAACGTTCCCTCGAACTCGGACGCGAGGTGAAGCTCAGCGAGGTGCTCGCGGGCCTCTGATGATTTGATCCAGACAAACAACCGCAAGCCCCCATCAAAACCATGAAACCCACCGACTCCAACCACCTGACTCGTCGTGATTTCTTCCAGCAAAGCGGCAAAATCGTCGCCGCATCCGCTCTGGCCGGGATCGCCATACCGCACGTCCATGCGGCGGGCAGTGACACCATTCAGCTTGCCATCATCGGCAGCGGCGGACGTGGCAGCGGTGCCATTGCCAATGCGATGGAAGCCACCGGCAGCACCACGAAGCTCGTCGCCATGGCCGATCTGTATGAAGACCGGCTGCAGCGGTCGCACACGGTTCTCTACGACAAGTTTCAAGAGCGCATTGATGTGCCCTCGGAGCGCCAGTTCATCGGCTTTGATGCTTTCAAGAAGGCCATCGATTCGCTGCGGCCTGGATCGGGCGACATCGCGCTGCTCACCGGCTATGCAGGCTTTCGACCGCAGCAGCTTGAGTATGCTGTGGAACGCGGCGTGAATGTCTTCATGGAGAAATCCTTCGCCACCGATCCCGTCGGCGTGAGGCGCGTGATCGCTGCCGCCGAGGCTGCGGAGAAAAAGGGCGTGAAGATTGCCGCTGGTCTCATGTGCCGTCATTCGCCGAACCGCGAGGAACTCATCCGCCGCCTCCGCGCCGGTGAACTGGGCGATCTGCAATACACCCGCGCCTATCGCATGGGGCCTGCGGGAGGGCTCGGACCAAAGCCAGCGGACAAGAGCGAGCTGGAGTGGCAGTTGCGCAACTTCACGAAGTTCTACTGGGTTTGCGGCGGACTTTGGGCGGAAATGGATATCCATCAGATCGACGAGCTTTGCTGGCTGCACGATGCACTGCCTGTCTCCGCGCAGGGCGTGTGCGGACGCGCCGCGAACAGCCAGGATTGCAGCCAGAACCTCGACGCCTTCAATGTCGAGTGGACCTTCCCCAACGGCACGCGGGCCATGCACACCGTGCGCTACATCGCGAAAACGCAGAGCCACTTCGCCACCTATGTGCATGGCAGCAAGAAAGCCGCGCAGTTCTCCGGCAACACGCATGCCGCCGATGTGGAGATTTACAAAGACCAGAACACCAACCGCAGGAACATCGAATGGCGCGCGCCGAAGGAAAAGCACACCGTGTGGCAGAATCAGTGGAATGATTTCCTCGATGCGATCCGCACGAACAAGCCCTTCAATCAGGCGAAACGTGCCGCGCACTCCAACCTCGCCGCCATCATGGGCCGCGCCGCGATGCACATGGGTCGCAGCGTGACGTGGGACGAGGCGCTCGCGTCGAAGTTCGAATGGTTCCCCGGCATCGACCAGCTCACGCATGAGAGCGAACCGCCGATCAAGTCTGATGACAAAGGCCGCTACCCGGTGCCCGTGCCCGGCCAGTGGACGGAGCTTTGAGTATCCAACGCCAACCCTTCATGAACCAAATCGACCTCAATCATCGCAACGCCATCGTCACCGGAGGCGCGCGTGGCATTGGCCGCGCCATCGCCGAACGCCTGCTCGCCTCCGGCGCTCGTGTCTCGCTGTGGGATGTGGACGCGGCAGCGCTCGCGCAGGCTTCGGCTGAAATGGGCACGCCGGACACGGTGCATACCGCCACCGTGGATCTCGCCAATCTCGTCTCCGTCCAAGCGGCCACCGAGGCCACGGTGAAAGCCTTTGGAAAACTCGACATCCTCGTGAACAACGCCGGCATCACCGGCGGCAACGCGAAGACTTGGGAGATTGATCCCGCTGACTGGCAGCGCGTGATGGACATCAATCTCAACGGCCCGTTCTTCTGCTGCCGCAGCGTCGTCCCGCATCTGCTGAAGAATGGCTACGGCCGCATCGTCAGCATCGCCTCCATCGCTGGGAAGGAAGGCAACCCGAATGCAGCGCATTACAGCGCGTCGAAGGCAGGCGTCATCGCGCTGACCAAGTCACTTGGAAAAGAACTCGCGACTTCCAACATCACCGTCAACGCCGTCACACCCGCCGTCATCGCCACAGACATCCTCCTGCAGATGCAGCAGTCTCACATCGACTACATGCTCTCGAAGATCCCCATGGGCCGCTTTGGCAAAAAGGAGGAAGCCGCCGCGCTCGTCGCCTGGCTCTGCTCCGAAGACTGCTCCTTCACCACCGCCGCTGTGTTCGATCTCTCCGGCGGTCGCGCGACATACTGAACTCCAGCACTCGCATGTAAAGCGAGCCGCCGCCGCAAAGTGTGCGGTGCCAGTCCGTATTCCAATCCTCCATGCACCGATCACTTCTCCCTTTTCTCCTCCCGCTCGCCGCTTTCGCCCAATCCGGCCCGCCACCGAAAGCGCCCGATGTGCCGAAGGATCTGCCACCGCAGATCGAAACGTTACAACCCGGCGTCAAACTCACATTGCTGGCCGAGCATCCCGATCTCGTCACGCCGACGGGCATTGATGTCGATGAAAAGGGCAACATCTGGCTGGCTTCCTGCCACACGCATTTTCGTCCGCAGGGCTATGTGGGACCTGAGCACGATGAGATTGTGGTCTTTGATGCCAACGGCAAAAACCGCCGCGTGTTTTACAACAAGACCGATGCCACGATGCATGTCGAATGCGGCCCGGACGGCTGGATTTATCTCGCGGAGCGTGATCGCATCCTGCGAGTGAAGGACACGAATGGCGATGGCGTCGGCGATTTGGAAGAGAACCTCGCCACGATGAACACGCTCGCGGATTATCCGCACAACGGCCTCAGCGGCATGGCCTGGCATCCCGATGGCGGCCTCGTCTTCTCGCTCGGCGAGAACTTCGGCAAAGACTGGACCATCACTGGCACCGACGGCATGAAAGTGAGCGGACGCGGTGAAGGCGGCGTCTTCCGCTGCACCGCCGATGGCAAACAGATGCGTCGCATCGCACGGGGCTTCTGGAATCCGTTTGGACTGCTCGTGCGCAAAGACGGCGAAATCTTCGCCGCTGAAAACGATCCCGGCAGCCGTCCGCCGTGCCGTTTGCTCAATGTTGTCGAAGGCGCTGACTACGGCTTTCAGTGGGTCTATGGCAGCGCGCCCGTGCATCCCTTTGTCGCATGGAACGGCGAGTTGCGCGGCACGCTCGGCATGGTGCATCCGAGTGGCGAGGGGCCCTGCGCGGTCGTCGAACTCGGCGGCGGCGTGATGATTCCCTCGTGGAGCGATCACAGCATCGACTACTTCCCGCTCACGCGAAAAGGCGCGGGCTACACCTCCGAGCGCATCCCGCTGGTGCGCGGCAGCGATTTCTTCCGCCCCACCTGCATGGCCGTCGGCCCCGACGGTGCGTTCTACATGAACGACTGGGTGTTCAGTTCGTATCCGATCCACGGCCGTGGTCGTCTCTGGAAGGTGGAGATCGACAAATCGAAAGCAAACTGGCTCAAGACCACGCCTGACCCGCTCAACGATGACGCGCGTCTCGCCCAAGAACTGCGTGAAGGCAAAGCGAAGCTGAGCACCAACAAGCTGCTCGAACTCGCCCGTGGTGGTGACTCTTATCTCTCCGATGCGGCTTTGACCGCTCTCGCTCGTCAGCCATGGACCGTCGCTGAACTCAAAAAGCTCCCGGCAGCCGATCGCGTCTGGGCCTTCGTCGCGCTTCGTCGCGCCGATTTGAACGACGAAAAGTGGGTGCGGGCCTTTGTGGCCGAAACCGATCCCGAAATGCGTTTCGAGTGCCTGCGCTGGATCGCCGACGCCGTTTTGACGAAGTTCATGCCCGAGGTCGAAACGATGCTTTCCGACCCCACACTCGATTTCCGTCTCTTCGAGGCCGTTCTCGCCACTTGGAACACCCTGCGCGGCGAACCCGGCGCGGGCGTGACCAATCCCGAGGTGCTCGTCGAACGCATCACGAATCCGAAAACGCCCGCACGACTCAAAGGTTACGCGTTGCGGCTTGTTCCTGCCACGCACAAGGCGCTCACCGTGCCGTTGCTGAACGAACTCCTCGCCACAGGCGATGACGTGCTCACGCTTGAAGTCGTGCGCACGCTCGCCGCCCGCAAAGCCTCCGCAGAAGTCGCCGCCGATGAAAAACGCAGCCCGCAGCTCCGCGCGGAAGCCATTCTCGGCGTCGAAGACACCGCCTTGCTGCAAAAGCTCGCCAAGAGTGACAACGCCACCATCCGCGATGAAGCCCGTCGTGGCCTGCGCTTCACCGAGCACGACAAGTCCTTCACCATGAGCACCGCTCGTCCCGTATTCGACGACACCGTCGCGTGGTTGAAGATGCTGGATTCACTTCCCGGTACTGCCGACGTCGAGGCGGGTCGTCGTCTCTTCTTCCATCCCAAAGTCGCCCTCTGCGCCTCCTGCCACCGCCAAAGCGGCCGTGGCAACGTGGTCGGCCCCGACCTCACCCTCATCGCGCAGCAAGGCGACCGCGCCGCCATCCTGCGCTCCATCCTGGAGCCGCATCGCGAAGTCGCCCCGCAGTTTTATCCATCTGTGGTCAAATTGAAGGACGGCACCGAGTTCATCGGCATTCTTCTGCGCTCCTCCAGCAGCGAGGTCTTCCGCGATCTCACCGGCAAAGAACGCTCCTTCCCCGAAGCCGACATCGTTAGCCGCACCGAGTTGAAGACCTCTCTCATGCCACCAGGACTCGTCATGTCGCTGACGGATGCGGAGCTGCGTGATCTGCTGGCCTTCCTCACCTCCAAACATGAGCGTTAAAGGCATCGTTGCTGGCTTGCTGCTGTTCTCCAGCCTCGCTTCCGCTCAAGAGCCGGCGCAACCCGCCGAGTTTGAGCACGCAGGCGTCATTGCTGCCTGGAAGGCCTACGCCGACGTGCTCACTTTCGGCAAGGGGCAAACGCTCGTCTTGCTCGACGATGGCTGCACTATGTCGAGGCCGGAATGGAAAGCTGTGATCGACGGCGTGCCGAAGGTGCGCGTCACTTTTGATGCCGTGGATGGTGATGATGACCCGAAGCACGAAGGCAAGGGTTATCACGGCTCGACGATCGGCATTCCATCCTCGGTGAACTACGGCGGCAAGCGCGGCGTGGCCTACAATAACCAGATCGCGGTGGTGCGCAGCCTTGAGTGCTGCCACTGCAAGATCACCGACAGCGTCTCGCTTGCCCGTGCTTTGCAGTGGGTCATCGACCATCACGCCGAGCATCACATCACCACCGTCAATTTGGCACCCGTCGATGACAAAGAGCATGCCGAGCCTGTACCGACCGAGATCGATGCTAAACTCGCGACGTTGCGCGCACTTGGCATTTGGGTCAGTGCTCCGGCGGGCAATCACAACTTCACCAAGGGCATCTCGTGGCCTGCGTCACAGCCGAACTGCTTCGCCATCGGCGCAGTCACTCCCGGCAAAGACATCGCCATCCTCGACCGCAGCACCAAGATCGACCTCCTCGTGCCTGCACGGGCCACGAGCAGCTCCAACGCCATCCTCTGCGGCTCCGCCGTGCTCCTGCGCGAGGCCATCGAGAAAAGCGGCTATGATTGGAGGGCTGACGGCAAGAACATCGCCGACGCGATGATGAAGATCTTCCAAAAGACCGGCAAACCCGTCGAAGACGCCGCCACGAAGCAATCTTTCCGTCGTCTCGACGTTATGGCGGCCTTGCAGCATGTGCTGAAGAAGTAACTGCTGCCGCGCCCGCTTTATGAAATACTGCCTTTCCCTCCTCGGTATGCTGTTTGCCCCGGTGGCTGAGATTGCTGTCGCGGGGACGCTTGCCAGCGAAGTGGTGTCTGCGCCGGGGGTGGTGTGGCAGCGGCACACCATCGACAATACCTCGCGTGGCGCGGATGGCGTGAAGCTGGGAGATCTCAATCGTGACGGACTGCCCGACATCGTCACCGGCTGGGAGGAAGGCGGCGTGGTGCGCGTGTATTTGAATCCAGGCGCAGCCAAGGCGCGCGAAGCATGGCCGCAAGTTACGGTGGGCGAGGTCAAAAACGTGGAGGAGGCAATCTTTGCCGATCTCGATGGCGATGGCAGGCTGGAGGTCGTCAGCGGAACGGAGGGCAAGACGCGCACGCTGTATTGGCATCGCCCAGAGGGTGATAAGTGGCGCACGGATGCTTTTCCAGCCACGGCCAACAAGCAGATGTGGATGCAGGTGGCGGCGCTCGATCTCGACGAACAGCATGGCGTCGATTTACTGGTCGCTTCCAAGAGCCAAGACGCCGCTGTCGGCTGGCTGCAAGCGCCACCGAAGCCGGATGAACTTGGCGCGTGGTCATATCATAAGCTGCGTGATGCCGGCTGGGTCATGTCGCTTGCACCACATGACATGGATGGCGATGGTGACGCAGATGCGCTGTTCAGCGACCGCAAAGGCAGCCGCACCGGCGTGTTCTGGCTCGAAAATCCCGGCGCTGCGGCCAATCGCGATCACGCGGCGTGGCAGGAGCACGCGATTGGCGGATTGGGCAAGCAAGTCATGTTTGCTGATGTCGGCGATGTGAATGGTGACGGCCTGATGGATGTGGCGGTGGCTGCCAAGCCGGTCGAGATCGTGCTTTGTCTGCAAAAAGCCGATGGTGGCTGGCAGGAGCAGGTTTTGACCCTTGATGGCGCAAAACTTGGCGATGCCAAGGCAGTCAAGATTGCCGACATGAACGGTGACTCACTGCCAGATCTGCTGTTCACCTGCGAAAACGCCAAAGCCGAACTCGAAGGCATCGTGTGGCTGGAACAACAGCGTGGCGGCCCGTGGAAACAACACACGCTCGGCGGGCCGGAAGGACTGAAGTACGATCTCATGCAGACGCTCGATCTCGACGGTGATGGCGATCTCGATGTCATCACCTGCGAGGAACGCGACCAACTTGGTGTGATCTGGTATGAGAATCCGCAGCGCTAATTAAGATGCGGGCTGATTCGTTGCATCTGCATGAGTCACGACCGCTTCATCGTTGCCCTGCTGTTCGTGCTCGTGCCCGGTTTGGTCCTGAACTGGAACGAGAGGCCGAGTTCTGCCTTTGATGGCATCCTTGCCCGGTTGCGACATGAGTGCGATCCAACGAACCCGGAGGCGGATTACTACTGGTCGCAGCGCAGCATGCCGACGGAGAGAAAACGCGAGGCCATCATCCAGGACTGCCGCAGGATTGGCGCGGCATTGCTGCCAGACGTGCGCAGACAAATGAAGCAGGAGCTGGATGACGAGATGCGCGGTATGCTCATTGTGATTGCTGCCGCGCTCGGCGATGCGGATTCGGTCAAAAAGGCGGGACGGGAGATGGCCTGGTCGGACTTTCACGCCGTGCGCATCAGCGCGGCGAAAACACTGCGACGTCTCCAGGATCGCCAGACCATCGAGTGGTTCTTCGCGGCGATGGACGACGGCCATTTCGTCGTCAACGGCGGCTGCGGCACTCTGCGGGAGAAGTTTTATCCTGTGCGATGCATCGCACGTCTAGCGTTGTGGGAGGTGGTCGCCCGCCATCCTGATGATAGTGTGGCGCAGAGATGGCTCGGTTTGTTGAATGAAATGGAGCCCTTTGAGACTTTTGAAGATTTGTCGCGGCGCATGGCGGAAGCCAAGAAGCGCGAATTAGAGGCGAGGGCGGAGGCTGAATATCGCCTGCTGAAAGGGAAATGAGAGGAAAGGCTAAGCGCGGCATGAGAATCCGTCTCGTTGAGACGCGTAATGGTGTCCGCATGATTTTTCCGCGTTTCATTTTCCTCTGGGCTGTTTTGGTTTGTTCCTTCACGATGGCGCAGGAGACGATGCTGGAGGCGAAGCGGCTGCATCTTGGCAAACCAGGCCAGTTCGAGTGGGATGTGTTCAAAGATCGTCCGGTGGATGCGGAGCGGCTGGAGATGCGGTTTCAGGCGAAGGCGAACGCGGTGGAGCACACGTTGCGCATCTGGCAGCGGGATGTGAAGCTAGGATGGCCGGTGTTCATTAACGGAAACAAGCTCGGCACACTGACGACGACGGAAACGCCGCTGGAGTGCGTGTTGGCGGTGCCTGCCGGTGCTTTGCGTGATGGGGAGAACGTTTTGATCATCGAAGCACCTCCAGCACTCGATGACATCGAGGTGGGGCCGGTGTTTCTGGATGCAAGACCGGTGAACGAGGTGATTGGCGGCGCGAGTGTGACGGTGAGTGGCGATGGCTTGCCCTGCCGGTTCACGCTGACGCGAAAGGACGGCACGTTACAGCCGTTGCGTGCCGAGCCTGCGGGTGATGTGGCCGTGAGGACTGGGGTCGTTTACACCAGACTGGGCCGCGTGATGCTCTCGATGCCGCCGGGTGATTATGTGCTGCATGCAGGACGCGGTTTTGAATGGGGCGTGGCGCGTGTGGCACTGTCTTTGAAAGCGGGTGAGGTCAAAGAGGTGTCGGTAAAATTGCGGCGTGAGGTGGACACGCGCTGCTGGATCGCTGCGGACAGCCACATCCACACGCTCACACACAGCGGCCATGGCGATGCGCGGCTTGAAGAACGCATGCTCACCATCGCGGGGGAGGGGATCGAGCTGGCGATCGCCACGGATCACAATCATCACACCGATTACGCGCCTGCCGCCGCCAGCATGAGCGTGGCGGATCATTTCACGCCGGTCATCGGCAACGAAGTCACGACGAAGCACGGCCATTTCAATGCCTTCCCGATCCAACCGGGCGCGGCGCTGGTGAATCACAACGAGCAGGACTGGGCGAAGCTCATCCCGGCCATCCGCGCCACGCCGGGCGTGCAGGTGATCACGCTGAATCATCCTCGCGACCTGCACAGCGGCTTCGTCCCGCTCGGCGGCGTGCAGTTCAATCCCAAGACGGGCAAACATCGGCAGGCTGAAGCGCTGGACATTGATGCGATGGAGGTCGTCACGTCAGCGGCGATGCAGTCGGACATTCATCTGTTGTATCGCGACTGGTTCGCGCTGCTGAATCGCGGACATCGCATCGCGGCGATTGCCTCAAGCGATTCGCATGATGTGAACCGCTTCATTTTGGGCCAGGGCCGGACTTATGTGGCGGCGAAGGATGCTGATCCGGCGAAACTGGATCTGGATGCCGTCTGGCGCAGCTACCAGCAGGGACGTTTGCTCGTCAGCCTCGGATTGATGACGACGCTCAAGGTCGATGACCGATTCACTGTCGGCGATCTTGCCACCGGGCTCGGCGAGCAGGTCAAAGTCGAGGCCGTGGTCAGTGGACCCGCCTGGGTGAAGGCGGATCACATCGAACTCTTTGCCAACGGCATCCTGATCCGCAAGCAGGCCCTCAACGATGAACATCGTGCCGGTGAAAAAGCGCGCATCACCTGGAGCTTGCCCAAACCCGCGCATGACGTTCATCTGGTCGTCATTGCCACAGGGCCGGGCGTCACCGAACCGTTTTGGGAGATTCCGCGCCCATATCAACCGAGCAGCAAGACCTTCACGCCACGCGTCATTGGCTCCACCAATCCCATCTGGATCGATGCCGACGGTGATGGCCGGTTTCAATCCGCCTTCGCCATCGCGCAATCGCTCATCCAGCGCTTCGGCGGCGATCAAGACAAGCTGCTTAATGCTTTGAAGAAGCACGACGAGGCGGTCGTAATCCAAGTTGAATCACTTCTTTCCCACTGATCCCTCTAGACCATGAAATGTCTCGCTCTTGGACTCGCCTTTGTTTTCACCATGCTCAGCGCTGCCGCGGCACCCGCTCTCCGCGCCGGTGCCGCGGCAGTGGACATCACACCGAATATTTTCCCTCTGAACATGCCCGGCGGCTTCAGCGCAAACATGGCGGAGAAGGCGCATGATCCCTTTCATGCACGCGCCCTGGTGCTTGATGATGGCAAAACGACGCTGGCAATGGTCGTCGTCGATAATCTCGGTGCAGGTCCGGATGTGCTGAACGAGGCCAAGGCCCTCGCAGCGGCAAAGACGGGCATGACGGTGGACAAGATGCTCATTAGCTCCACACACACGCACAGCGGGCCGTCTTTGAACACACGCAGCGAGGCAGCCGCGGCCTACTACAAGCAATTTGTCGCAGGCGTGGCGGAGTCGATCATCAAAGCCCACACGGCGCTCCAGCCTGCCACCATCGGTGCGGCGGCGCATCCATTGCCGGATGAAGTTTTCAATCGCCGCTGGTATCTCAAGCCGGGCAAGATGCCGCTCAATCCATTCGGCAGGATGGACACCGTAAAGATGAATCCAGGCACGAGCCCAGATGTGCTCGAACGCCCTGCCGGTCCGACCGATCCTGACATCACGATTCTCTCTGTCGAAGACACGAAGCGCAAGCAGGTGGCACTGTTCGCAAACTACTCGCTGCATTACGTCGGCGGCGCGCCAGCCGGCCAGATGTCTGCGGACTACTTCGGCGAATTTGCCCGCATCATGCCTTACCGCCTGCGCGGAAACGGCAAGATGGTGGCGATGATGTCGAACGGCACCTCCGGCGACATCAACAACATCCCCTTCGGCGTCACGCGGCCACCGCGCGAGCCGTTCGAGCAGATCCGCCTCGTCGCCGCCAAAGCTGCCGATGCCGTGTGGTTCGCCCATCAGAAGATCGGCAAGCATCGTGGCGATGCACCTCTCGGCATGATGCAGCGCGAGATCACGCTGAAGTATCGACGCCCCAGCGCACAGGATGTGGCTGAAGCCAGGGCAGTGCTCGCAGTGAAGGACAAAGAGGCCGTCGAGAAACTGCCGCGTCTCGCACAGAATTATGCAGGCAGCGTCATCGCAGCGGCGGAGCGCAAGGAAGAGACGATCACGGTGAAGTTGCAGGCGATCCGCATCGGCGATCTGGCCGTGTGCGGCATTCCCTTTGAGACCTTCGTCGAGATCGGGCTCGATTTGAAGAAGCGCAGTCCTTTTCTACAGACCATGGTCATCGGCCTGGCGAATGGCAGGCATGGCTACCTGCCAACGCTGGAGCAGCACAAGCTCGGCGGCTACGAGACCTGGCTCGGCACGAACTCAGTGCAGGAGGACACCTCGGTGATTCTCACGAAGAACCTGCTGGAGATGCTCGCAGAACTGAAGTCGGCGGAGTGAGATCATCCGTTTGGAATAACAATCTCAACGATCAAGCCCGCTGGCTCTCGCAAGCGAGCGGTCACCGTGCCGCCGCAAGCATCGATGCAGCGTTTGGTGATCGCGAGGCCAAGGCCGCTGCCACCGGTGTTGCGACCGCGTGCGGCTTCGGGCCGATAGAAGGGCTCGAAGAGACGTGCGAGTGAATCGGCGGGAACGCCGGGGCCTTGATCGAGGACTTGGATGGTCACTCGGTCGTTTTGACTGCAGGCGTGGATCTCGATGTCTCTGGCATAGCGGACAGCATTGCGTAAAACATTACCCAAGGCTCGATCCAGAGCCGAGCGCAGCGTGTGAAAATTCAAGTCTTCGACGATAACCCGGATCTCACATTCCGGCGCTTCACGGGCGATGACTTGGTCGATGAGTTCACGCAGGTCGAAAGTCTCGGCGGTTTCACGATCAGGCAACGTCGCCGCTTTGGAGAAAGCGAGCACCTCCTCCACGAGCTTCGCCATGTGCTGGAGTTCGTTATCGAGCTTTTTGAGGTAGGTCTCCTGCTCCGGTGTGCTGCGCTGCTCCACGACGCCGAGGGCCATCTGCATTCGCGCGATGGGCGAGCACAGCTCATGCGCGACATCTGCCGTGATGCGGCGCTGCTGCGCGACATAGTCTCCGAGCTGCGCGGCCATGACATTAACGGAAGTGGCGAGTTCGCCGAGTTCATCGCCGCGTGTGTCGGACAGGCGCACGTCGAACTTACCCGCTGCGATCCGTCTGGAGGCCTCATTGGTACGACGAATCGCTTCGGTTATGCCCCGGACGACTGGCAACCATAGCAGGGCGGAAAAAAGAATGCCGCAACTGAAGAGGATCGCCCAAGGCGTCCAGTTAAACAGCAGGCCGTTTGCACTGACGTCACTGGATACCATCACCATGGTGAGCGGATGCCAGAAGTCGCCCTGCTCATAAAGAATGTCCATGTGGATGCCTGCCCAGTAGCGGGTGGGATTTTCGCTGCGCAGCAGGAATCTCGGTTTGGGTGGCTGAGACGAGGCCTCGGGGCGCTGTGGTCGCTGGCGAGGTTCAGCCCTGCGTTTGTCGATCAGACTCTTGCGTACTTCTTCCGGTGGATCGGGCGCATGACCCAGAACAAGCTGCCCGTCGGAACTGAACAAGGCAAAAGTCACGCCTCGGCGATCTTCATAACGCTCAAGCACATCCAGCCAGCCGTTTTGTGGCTTGCTGATCAACTGGTCACGAAGACGGGCCGACAGATGTTCGAACTTGCTGCCGGGTGGACCGCTCAGCAGCCATTCGAGTTCCGGAGTGATGAGCTTGCTGACATACACATACCCAAAAAGCGCCAGCACCGCCAAGTTCACCAGGAACCAGAGGAGTATCTTGCCGTAGAGCGGTAGTTTGAGGCGGCTCATCATCCGGGAGTCACGAGTTGATAGCCATAGCCGCGCACGGTTTTGATGAAGCGCGGTTCCTTCGGGTCATCACCGAGTTTTTTGCGCAGCATGGAGATATGCATGTCGATGGCGCGATCAAAGACATCCCACTCACGGTCAGCGACTTCTTCGATGAGTTGCTCCCGCGTCTTCACGCGACCGTGGGCTTTCGCAAGCGAGAGCAGCAGGCCGAACTCGGCTGGCGTGAGTTGCAAAGGCTCGTCGCCGAGCACGACGGCGTGTGACTCTGGATTGATGCGCAGCTCACCGACCACGATTTCCTTGATGGGAACAACAGGAACCGTTTCCGAAATCCAGCCGGTGCGTCGAAGCAGCGCCCGCAACCGCGCCAGCAACTCGCGCGACGAAAAAGTCTTCGGCAGATAGTCGTCGGCACCGAGTTCGAGGCCGACAATGCGGTCCACCTCCTCGCCACGCCCAGTGAGCATCATGACGGGCACCTTTGACTTTGCCCGGATGCGCCGCAGCACTTCAAAGCCATCGCAGCCGGGCATCATGACATCGAGGATGATGGCGTGCCATTGCTCGCTCGTGGCACGTTCTGCCCCATGCACACCGTCATGCTCCATTTCGACTTCAAAACCCATCGGCTTCAAATAGTCCGCAACGAGCTGGCAAAGCTCGGCGTCGTCATCAATGACCAGGATGCGGATGGAGGATGTCACTCGCATACTATCGGCACTGAGGCCTCATTTCGCGAGGGTCTTTACTGGATGCTGACAAAGTTCTTTGTGCATTGCCCCGATGGCGTACGATTTGTCTCGCTATCGGGCTATGGCTCTCGCTGGTAGGCAAATGATCGAGATGCTCAATGCGATGGACCAGTTTGGTTGGGCTTCGATGCCTGGATGTCTTGGGGCAACAGAGTCCATGCGCTTGAGGGCTGAATGTGAGGATGCTTGTGATCGAGGTGATTTCAAGCGTGCCGGCGTGGGGCGTGGGCTGAACCTAGAGGTTCGTGACGACATCCGGCGGGATCAGGTGATGTGGCTGCAAAGCGATGCGGCCTCAGTGGAGCAGGTCACCTATTTAGCAAAGCTGGAGTTGCTTCGGCTGGGTTTGAACCAGCGGTTCTTCCTCGGACTGTTCGAGTATGAGGGCCACTTCGCCATCTATCCCGAAGGGGCCTTCTACAAGGCGCATCTGGATCGTCATACGGGTACGAGCGACCGCATTGTGACGACGATTCTCTATTTGAATCCGAGCTGGCAGCCGGGTGATGGCGGCGAACTGAAGTTGTGGACGACTTCAGGAGACAAAGCAGGTGCCTTCATCCTGATCGAGCCGCGCATGGGAACGATGGTGTGCTTCATGGCCGGAGACTTCTGGCACGAGGTGCTGCCTGCAAAGAAGACGCGCATGAGCATCACGGGCTGGTTTCGCCAGCGTTGAAGCGTCTTTACACAATCCCGACAAATCTCCTGTGATTCACTGAAGCCGTCCTGACACAGCAGAAGTTAAACAGGGCATCATGAAAACGCTCTCCCTCTTTCTCCTGCTCACGACGAGCCTCGCGGCCCACGATCTGGCCACCACCGACCGCGAGGTGCTGCGAGCACATATTCTGGAGGAGTGGAGGCGTGAGCTTGTCGAGGTCGCTTCCACTGCATCTACCCTGCAACTCGCTGCCGCAGCCGTGGCGAATGCGGCGAACGCACCGGTCACGGCGAAGGCGTTTTTGCCCTTCACAAGGCTTGATCTGCGGGCGAATGGCGAGTTTCTCTATGTGGGCTCGAATGGGATGCCAGATCATAGCATGATGGTGGGCATCACTGCCTGGCAGCAGCAGGTGCCGCTGCCGCAGAACTACTTTGAGGATAATGCCTGGCGCATCCCGCTGAAGCCGGTGCCCGCCAAGGAGCCCGCGATGATCAAGGGCCGTTTCTTGCGCGGCGCGATCGCGCTGGCGGTAAATGGCATTCCGATTTTCAACCCACAGAACAATCGCGGCGAGATCAGCTATGAGATCGGTGAGTTGGATCAGTGGGGCGGGCATTGCGGTCGCGCAGATGACTATCACTACCACATCACGCCGCTGCATTTGCAGACGCAGGCGGGCAAAGGCATGCCGGTGGCGTATGCGCTGGATGGTTATCCGATCTACGGCCTCACGGAACCCGATGGCTCGCCTGTGGGCAAGCTCGACGACTGCCACGGTCACGAATCGGCCAGCGGCTATCATTATCATGCGTCGAACAAATATCCGTATGTCATTGGCGGCTTCCACGGCGAGGTCGTGGAGGCGGGCGAGCAGGTCGATCCGCAACCGCGCGCTCAAGGCGTGCGCGAGGCGCTCCCGGCTCTGCGTGGTGCTGAGATTACGGCTTTTGAGAGCACCGGGAAGGATAGCTACAAGCTGAGCTACGAGGTGAATGGCGACAAACGCAGCGTCCGTTACGCGATCAAGGCGGATGGCACCTATCCCTTTGAGTTCGACAACGGCAGTGAGGGAAAGACGAAGGAGGTTTTCTCGTCACGAGGTCAAGGTGGTGGTCAAGATCGTCAAGGGGGTGGCCCCGATGGCATGAAAGGCAAAGGAAAGGGCAAGGGAAGAGGCGAAGGTGGTCGGTCTCCGCACCCGCAGGCTGCGGTGCAGGGCATTCTCGATGTGAATGGCGACGGCGTGGTGACCGCACAGGAGTTCGCCGACAACGCGAAGACGAATGCCGCCAAGAGCGGTGCCTCGCTGCCCGAGGCGATGGCGAAAGCGAAGGAGCAGTTTGATGCCTTCGATCACAATCGCGATGGCAAGCTCGACACTCCCGAACTCGATGAGCTCGCCGGTCATTCAACGACAAGCAGCCCTTCGCAACCTCGTAACGATGAGCCGCCCGCCCGCGAAGAGATGAAGCCCGGCGCTGGCGGTCGTCGCGGCGGCAGGCAGGAAGCCTTTGTTGCATTGCCCGATCAACCGCGCAGCAGCGATGGCAAGTTCATGCTCAACAGCCCCGTCGTCCCAGACCTCAAGAATCTGCCCGTGGAGTTCACCGGTGATGGCGATGGCATCAGCCCGCCCTTGGAGTGGTCAGGAGCACCAGCAGCGGCCAAGAGCTATGCCTTGATCATGGATCATGTCGCTCCTGGCGGCGACAAGAAGTGGTATTGGACCGTCTATGACATCCCGGCGAACGTCATGAGCCTGTCGAAGAACTCTCAGTCCGTTGGCAAGATGGGCACCGGCTTTCGTGGTGAAATCGGCTACGAGCCACCGCACTCCAAAGGCCCTGGAGCCAAGACGTATGTGATCACGCTCTATGCTCTTTCGGGTGAGTTAGATGTGCGTGGCACGCCAGGTCGTGAGGAGCTTTTAGCAGCGATGAAGGGCAAAGTGCTCGCGAGTTCATCGCTGCGGGTTGTTTACAACAGTGGGGGAGGGACGGCATCCATCGGATCGGACCGATCCAACCCTGTGGTTTCTCCACCTGCGTCCGGCGGCAGCAAAGGAAAGGGCAGGGGTAAAGGTGGCCCGCCCGGCCTCATCAAGCCCAGCATTGCCGACACGATGAAGCTCAACGTCTATGCCGACAATTGGTTCATGCTCTACGTGAACGATCGCCTCGTCGCCGTGGACAGCATCCAGTTCACGCCGCACAACATCGTCAGCGTCGATTTCCTCCCCGAGTATCCGATGACCATCGCCGTGCTCGCCAAAGACAACGCCGATCCCAAGACCGGCCTGGAATACGGCACGAGCATCGGCGATGGCGGCTTCTGCCTGAAGTTCGCCGACGGCACCGTTACGAATGCCACATGGAAGGCCAAAAACTTCTTCCACGGTCCCGTGAACGGCGACACCGCCAATCCCCAAGTCAAACAAGAGCCTCTCCCCTCGAACTGGTGGAGCGTCGATTTCAACGACAGCTCGTGGAAACAAGCCAAGGAATACACCGTCGAAGAAGTCGATCCCAAGCAGCCCTACTTTGAGAACGATTTTGAAGGCGCGAAGTTCATCTGGAGCGACGACATCGCCCTCGACAACACCGTCATTTTCCGCGCCAAGATCGAGAAACCTGACTGGAAGCAGCGCTGGAACACGAAGCCGGACCTTGATGTGAAAGGAGCGCCACAACAATGAAATCACTCATCCTCATCGCCACGCTTTTTGTTTTCGTTACAAACGTCTTCGCCAAAGTGCCGAACATCCTGTTCATCCTTGCCGATGATCAGGCATGGAGCGGCACCTCGGTACGCATGATGCCGGGCGAGGCCGCCAGCGCGAGCCGCGAGTTCCGCACACCGAATCTCGAAAAGCTCGCCGCGCAGGGCATGGTCTTCTCGCAGGCCTACGCGGCACACTGCAAGTGCGAGTGCTCGCGTGCGGCGATCCAAATGGGCCGTACGACGACCACACTCAACGCAGCGGACAAAAATGCGCGCAACTGGAGCGCGCCGGTCACGGATTCGCTCGTGAACACGCTGAAAAAAGCGGATCGCAGCTACCAGGCGGCGCATTTCGGCAAATGGCAGTGGTTTCACACGCCGGAGTCGATGGGCTACGACGCGAGCGATGGCATCACGATGAACGAAGATGGCGACACGACCGATCCCGAGGATCCGAAGCAGTCCTTTGGCATCACGCGGCGTGCGAAGGCTTTTATGGACGCGCAGGTGAAGAGCGGGCATCCGTTTTATCTGCAACTCAGCTACTACGCCGTGCATCAGACACCACAGGCGCTGGCTTCGACGATCAAGAAGTATGAAGGCATGAATCTCGGCAAAGGCGGGAAGGGAGATCGCGCCGTCATGGCCGCGATGACCGAGGACTTCGACACCTGCGTCGGCGAGGTTTTGAAGAAGCTCGACGAACTCGGCATCGCCGATGAAACGCTCGTCATCTACACCTCCGACAACGGCGGTCGCACAGGGATACTCAACGGCGGCAAAGGCGATCTCGGCGAGGGCGGCATCCGCGAGCCGCTCATCGTGCGCGGCCCTGGCATCAAGGGTGGCACACGCAGCGACACGCCCGTCATCGGCTACGACCTCATGGCCACCGTGCTCGATTTCGTCACGCCTGGCTTCGCATTGCCCCAAGGTGTCGAAGGTGGCAGTTGGAAGCCACTTTTGCTCAGCGGCGGCAAAGCACCGGTGAAGCGGCCCATTGATCGTTTCGTCTGGCATCAAACCGTCGAAGTCGAGCATCCGCAGTCCGCGATCCGCAAGGGCGACTACAAGCTCCTCTACTTCTGGGACACGAAGGAAGGCTTCCTCTTTGATCTCGTGAACGATCTCAGCGAAACGCGTGATTTGGCGAAACAGAAGCGCGAGATCGCCACGCAGCTTCAAAGAGAACTCAAGGCCCACATCCGTGCGGGTCTTGGTGATCAAGCCCATGGCACCCTCGAACGTGGGGAAATGTCACAGGAGCGCGGCAAGGGCAAAGGCAAGGGGCCGACCAAGAAAGGATAGGGAAGACAATCCTGTCCGTGGAGAATTGAATGCCCGGCAAAAACGGCTGCTGGCAGCGCGTTGGTTTGGCTCTTGATGTACAGCCTATCACCCGCCCATCGACACTTTCTCCACAGCATCACAGTCGTGATGCTTTATGCGTGCGTGGGCGGGGTTTGTGCTGGCGACATGACGCCGGACCAGCGGGCCTTCTTTGAAAGCAAAATTCGCCCGGTGTTGGTGAAGAGCTGCTACGAATGCCACGCACAGGGTGCGAAGAAGATTGGAGGGAAGCTTTTGCTCGACGCGCCGTCGGAGATGATCGTTGGAGGAGAGTCGGGGCCATCATTGATTCCAGGCAAACCGGATGAAAGCCTCATCATTCAGGCGGTTCGCTACGACGGTCTCGAAATGCCGCCGAAGAAGAGGCTGCCGGAGCAGGTGGTGAATGATTTCATCACCTGGGTCAAAATGGGCGCGCCTGATCCGCGTGTGGATGCGCCCAAATCAGCCAAGAAGACTCTGACAACGGACAAAGCGGCGTTGTGGTCGTATCAGCCCGTCACCCATCCGAAGCCGCCCATGGTGAAGGCCAAAGACTGGGCGCGTGACGCCATCGATAGCTTCGTGCTCGCCAAAATCGAAGTGAAAGGCCTCTCGCCAACGAAGGATGCCACCCCGGAGATGCTCATTCGACGCGTCTATTTCGATCTCATCGGCCTGCCGCCATCTGCCGGGGAGGTTTTGTCATTTGTCAGCCGCCATTTGTCTTTCCAGCAAGTCGTGGATGAGCTGCTGGAGTCGCCGCACTTCGGCGAACGCTGGGGCCGCCACTGGCTGGATGTGGCGCGCTACGCGGAGTCGAATGGCAACGATGGCCTGAGCCGCAATCCCAGCTTCCCGCATGCATGGCGGTACCGTGACTATGTCATCCGTGCGTTCAACGAAGACATGCCTTATGATCGCTTCATCACGGAGCAGATCGCGGGTGATTTGCTGTCGGCGGATTCGGAGGCGCAGCGGGACCGGCAGCTCATCGCGACCGGATTCCTCGCCATTGGCGCGAAGCCGGCAAAAGCGATGAATGACAATTTTGAGATGGATGTCGTTGCGGATCAGATCGGCGTCATCGGACACGGCATCATGGGCTTGAGTGTCGGCTGCGCGCGCTGCCATGATCACAAGACAGATCCGATCCCGACGCGCGACTACTACGCGCTCGCGGGCATCTTCAAGAGCACGGAGACGCTTTGGGGTGCTGCGGCTCATCAGGGACTCACAGCGCCGCAGACGCCACTGCATGAACTCAAGACCGCCGAGAAGGTGACTGTGCGGCCGGAGGCGGAGGCCATCATCTCCAAGCACGAACCGCGTCGGCCGCCTGCGAAGCCCGCTTTCAAATACGCCGCCGATGCGCCGCTCGCCATGGGCGTGCGCGAGGCCAAGACAGCGGTCGATTGCAAACTAAACATCGACGGCGAGGCCAAGAAACTCGGCGCAGCGGTCCCGCGCGGCTTCCTGACCGCGTGCGGTGCCATGGACCCCTCGATCCAACTTGATCCCAAGCAGAGCGGACGGCTTCAGCTCGCACAGTGGCTCACGAGCAGGCAACACCCGCAGACCGCACGCGTGATGGTGAACCGCGTGTGGCAGCATCTCTTTGGCGAAGGCCTCGTGCGCACGCCGGCTGACTTCGGCATCACAGGCGAGAGCCCCACGCACCCCGAGTTGCTCGATCATCTCGCCACGCGCTTCATGAGTGAAGGCTGGTCCATCAAACGCCTCATCCGCAGCATTGTCCTCAGCCACACTTACCAGCTCAGCAGCCAATGCGATGACAAACTGCGTGAAGCCGACTCTGACAACCTCCTCCTCGCTCGCCATAACCGCCGTCGCCTCGACGCCGAGGCCGTACGCGATGCCATGCTTGCTGCCACTGGCGATCTGAATCCGCAGCCCGGCCATGGCTCGCTCATCCAGCATCAAAACGTGCTGATCAATGAATTGCCGCCGCTGCATCAGCCCAGCACGCACCGCAGTGTTTACCTGCTCATGCTGCGCAACTCCATGCCGCCTGAGTTGACGCCTTTCAATCTCCCCGACGCCGTCACCGTTACCGGAAATCGTGACTCCAGCACCCTCGCCACGCAATCGCTCTATCTGCTGAACAACGCCTTCCTCGTCGAGCAGTCTAAGCGTTTCGCCAAGCGCCTGATGAAAGCTTCCTCTGACTCGATGACTCGCATCCAAACGGCCTATAGTCATGCTTTTGCTCGCAAGCCGACCGGCAGCGAAATCCAACGGGCTCATAATTTCATCTGCGAAGCTGAATTGATGCTCGCTTCTACCGAGAACGACGAGAACGGGCGCCTTGCGAGCTCCTGGGCTGCGTTTTGCCAGGCGCTGCTCGCGAGCAACGAGCTGCGATATGTGGACTGATTCTGCCGTATGAATGCGCCGATGAACCATCTCTCCAGACGCCAGATGTTGTCCACCGCTTCGTGCGGGTTCGGCTATTTGGCGATGTCGGGCATCGCGAGTGCAGCAGGCGCGGATCTGACTGTGCGCCCGCCACGTCTTCGTGCAAAGGTACAGCGCGTGATCTTCCTGAACATGGCGGGCGGCCCGGCGCAAATGGACACCTTTGATTACAAGCCACAGATCGGGAAGAAACCGCACGCGGGCTCCATCGCGGACTTTAAACGGCGTGGCGAGAGCGGGCTGTGGGTGAGTGAACTGCTGCCAAACATTGCGCGGCATGCCGACAAGCTCTGCGTGCTGAATGCCATGACGGCGGACACGAGCATCCACGCGCAGTCGATGCTGCAACTGCACACGGGCGACCGCCTGCGGCCCTGCCCGAGCATGGGTTCCTGGGTGGCGTATGGTCTGGGCACGGAGAACATGAACCTGCCCGGTTTCATCAGCTTCAACACCGCGAAGCCCGCTGAATACTCGGCTGCGCAACTGCCCTCCGTGTTTGGTGGCACGCCCATCGGTGTGAATGGCGAGGACATGTCGAAAGCGATGATCAGCAACATCCAGGGTGATCATCTGCCGCTGAATGTGAAGCGCCGGCAGCTTGATCTCATCCAGGCGATGAATCGCGATCATCTCAGCCTGCGAGCGGACGATGCGCAGCTCGAAGGCGTCATTCAGACGATGGAACTCGGCTTCCGCATGCAGGCGGCGGCCCCTGGGCTTCTCGACATCTCCACGGAATCAAAGGCCACTCTGGATCGTTATCGTGTTGGCAAGAACTACGCGGCTGGAACCTGCAAGGGCAGCGACTTTGGCCGCCAGTGCCTGCTGGCGCGTCGATTTTGCGAAGCGGGGGTGCGTTTCATCGAGATCACGCATGGCAGTTGGGACCAGCACACGGATCATCGGCGTGATCTGACGGCAAACTGCGCCACCACGGATGCTCCCATCGCTGCGTTGCTCGATGATCTCGACGAACGCGGGTTGTTAGAGGACACGCTGGTTGTCTGGGGCGGCGAGTTTGGTCGTCCGGGTCTCACGCCGGGGCAGGACAAGGACCAAACCGGGCACCAACATCGCGCGTTCACCTTCTGGATGGCCGGCGGCGGCGTGAAAGCCGGGCATGTGCATGGCAGCACGGATGAAACGGGCTCCACCCCTGTCGAGGGCAAGGTTCATTTCCGCGACTTGCACGCCACGATCCTGCATCTGCTCGGCCTCGATCACGGAAATCTCGCAGTCGTCAGTGGCGGCCGCCGCATCCGACTCACCGGCCTGCAAGGCGGCAGCGTGGTGAAGGAAATCCTGGTTTGAGGTGTGCGAAATCGCCTCGTATTCGCGGCGAATATAGGCCTGTGGCACAGCGTTTGTTCCAAATGGATCGTTCTCTGCTTATACTCATCGCCACGAGCCTTCTCGCCGCCGCTCCTTTGCAGGCTGCGGGTGACAAGCCGGGGCCTGCGGCCTACGTCACGATCGAAACGCGCGACATGACCATCGAGTTCGCCGGGGATCGTGCGTGGACGATCAGTCGCATCCTGCATAAGGGCGCTGTGATCACCGGCCGCACGGGCTTTTACGGCACGGTCTTTTCACCCGTGGGCGGCAAATGGATCGGCACCGGGCACAACGAAGGTGGCATCGAGAAAGTGGAGAGAGCGGTGCTGACCGTGGATGGCAAACCATGCGAACTGAAGGACAAGGCGGTCTATCGAGGCCATCACGCAGAGCTGCGCAAGCAGTCCATGATGGGGGCGCTCCGGCTGGAGGCGGTTTACGCCGTCATGGATGATCGTGTGATCGAGCAGCATCGCTACGAGGCCACCGAGGAGGTGAAGATCGGTGTGCTCTACGGTTTCATGCATCCTTTTCTGCCTTCAACGACTGAGTGGATGGCCGAGGAAGCAGATGGAACGGCAGTGGAAGGTGTCTTCGACAGCCAGGGCGGTCATCGCCTGCGCGAGGATGTGAAATGGACCGCTATTCATGATCCGAAATCCCAACGTGCGACGCTCGTCTGGTATCCGAAGCCGCTCGTGGGGCAGGGGATGAAGACTTTCTACTGGGACAAGACCGTCTATCACAAGCTCTACAATCACATCTACTCCAACGCGACGATTGCCACCGGGACGAAGTTCGAGGCCGAGGTCGTCTTGCGCTGCGTGGAAACCGACACGGCAACGTGGAAGGAAAAGACGCGTACGCTCGCGAAGGAGATGAACGCGGCTGCGAAGTAGCGTTTCATTTTCACTCCATTACTTTCAATCATCCATGAGATTCACCCGCTCCACTATCGCCGCGCTGACATCGCTTTTGTTTGCCACCAGCCTGTCCGCACAATCTCCCGGCACGACAGTCGAGTATCAAATCGAGCCGGGCATCCACTACCTGTCCGACGAAGTCACCTCAGCCTCCGAATATGCCAGGGAGAAGTGCCGTCTCGATCTCTACCATCCCGTCGGTGTGAAGGGTTTTCCCACGGTGGTCTATTATCATGGCGGTGGACTCACCGGAGGCAGCCGCTCCATTCCGACTGAGTTGAAAAATCGAGGCTGGGCCGTGATCGGTGTGAGTTACCGCCTGAGTCCGGTCGTGAAACATCCGGTTTACGTCGAAGATGCAGCGGCGGCGCTGGCGTGGACGTTCAAGAACATCGAGACGTATGGCGGCGACCCCGCAAAGATCTTCGTCACCGGCATCTCGGCGGGCGGTTATCTCACCGCCATGGTTGGTTTGGACAAAAGCTACCTCGCCAAGCACGACATCGACGCCAATCGGATCGCCGCGCTGATCCCGGTGACCGGCCAGATGATCACCCATCAAACCGTGCGCAAGGAGCAGGGTATCGAACCCAGCAAGTTCCGCCCGACCATCGACCAGTTCGCGCCGCTCTACCACGTTCGCAAAGATGCGCCGCCCACGCTTTGCATCACCGGCGGCTGGGGCGTGGACATGCTCATGCGCGCGGAGGAGAATCTTTATTTTGTTTCCATGATGAAGCTTGTCGGCCACAAGGACATCCGGCATATCGTCATCGAGGGTGCCGACCACGGCCGCTGCGGCAAGGAATGCTGGCCGCATGTGACGAAGTTCATCGAGCAGACGCTGGCTGGCATGAGGCACCCTTGAACTGCGGATTCTCATCTGCTTATGAACCATCTTTCTGTTTTCATCCTGTCCTGCTTTGCATTGGGTTCCTTGGTCGCTGAGGAACCACTGCGCGCCACGGCCTGTGAGGGAACCTACCCGCGCCACCTTCAAGGCATCTGCACCAACGGACGCGATGCCATCTACTGGTGCTGGACGGGTGCGCTGGTGAAAACCGACACCGAGGGCCGCATCCTCAAGCAAGTGCCGGTGGCGAATCATCACGGCGATCTGTGTTATCACGCGGGTCACGTCTATGTCGCCACGAACCTCGGGAAATTCAACCGGCCCGCCGGAGAGGCCGATTCGTGGGTCTATGTCTATGATGGCGACACGCTCGCCGAGATCACGCGACACGCGGTGCCCGAACTGGTACATGGCGCGGGCGGCATGGCCTATCACGATGGCAAATTCATCATCGTCGGCGGCCTGCCGCCCGGCGTGAACGAAAACTACCTCTATGAATACGATGAGGCATTCAAGTTCCGCGCCCGTCACGTGCTGGCGAGCGGTTACACGCTCATGGGCATCCAGACGGTGACGTTTGCCGACGGCGCGTGGTGGTTCGGCTGCTACGGCAAACCAACGATCCTGCTGCGTTCGGACATGCAGTATCGGACGACTGGCAAATGGGAGTTCAATGCCTCTGTTGGGATCGTTCCGCTCGACGGACGGCGCTTTCTCGTCGGGCAAAACACCGTCGTGAAAGGCAAGGGCAATCAAGGTCGCGTCGTGATCGCCCGCTCGGATGAAAAGGCCGGACTCGTGATCGAAAAACCATGATGCGCCACCTTTGTCTTATCCTTGTCTTTGTTAGCCTCGTTTCACGCGCCGAAGTCGTGCGCGTTGAGATCGCCGGGCGCTCATCGTTTGCGGATGGTAAAAGCTTCGGCCTCGCTGGAGCCTACGAGCGCATCAAGGGGCGCATGTTCATCGAGACTGATCCGGCGAACAAAGCCAACATCCGCATCAGTGACTTGAAGCGGGCACCACGCAATGCTCGCGGCAAGGTCGAGAGCTGGACGGACTTCTTTTTGCTGAAGCCGGTCGATGCGAAGAAGGGCAACGGACAACTGCTCTACGATGTGAATAATCGCGGCAACATGCTGGCGCTGTGGACCTTCAACGATGGCGAGCGCACGAATGATCCGAGGACGGAGGCGCATGCCGGGCATGGATTCCTCATGAAGCATGGCTTCTCCGTGCTGTGGTGCGGCTGGAATGGCGAGGTGCAGGCGGATGAAACACAGCGCCTGCTCTGCGGGCTGCCCATCGCGACGGAGAACGGCAAGACGATCACCGGACGGGCGCATCTGGAGATCACGAGCACGGAGAAGGTCTTCAGCCGCGCCTTTTCATGGAGCCCGTGGGGCATCGGCGCGGCATTTCCATCGCTGAGCCTCGACAATGCCGACGCCACGCTCACGATGCGACCCCATCGCGGAGCGGAAGGCGTTGAGGTGCCTCGTGGTGAGTGGACGTTTGGGCGTTGGGAGAACGAGACGCTCATCCCCGATGCCAAGCATGTGTATGTGAAGGCTGGTTTGCGTCCTGGCTGGCTCTATGACCTCGTTTACACGGCGAAGGAACCCCGCGTGACCGGATTCGGCCTCACCGCGATGCGAGATTGCGTGGCGTACTTTCGTCACGGTGATGCCAAAATGAATCCGCTCGCGGGTGCGATTGAAAAAGCCAGCGTGTTCGGCATCTCGCAGTCGGGGCGTGTGATTCACCATTTCCTCTTTGAAGGCCTGAACAGCGATGAGCAGGGTCGCATCGTTTTCGACGGCGCTTTGATCCACGTCGCGGGTTCGGGTAAAGGCATGTTCAATCATCGCTTCCGCATGAGCACGGAGTATGGCACGCAGCACGAGGGCCATCTTTCGGGCAGCGAGTTCTTCCCGCTCGCGCCGTTGCCGCAAACCGATCCCGTCACGGGTGAATCAGACGACTCGCTCGCCCGTTCGCGGAAATCCGGCCACACGCCGCGCATTCTCTTCACGCAAACCTCCACCGAATACTGGAGCCGAGCCGCCTCGCTGCTGCACACCGACGTGGAGGGCAAAGCGGACCTCACGCTGCCCGACGACGTGCGCGTGTATCTCGTGGCCGGTGCACAGCACCTCGGCAAGAGCGACGGCACGCCCGGCATCTGCCAGCAGCCGCGCAACACGCTCGATGATCGTGGTCCCGTGCTGCGTGCGATGCTCCTCAATCTCTCGGATTGGGTGCAAAACGGCAAAGCACCACCGCCGAGCCGTCATCCGCGTCTCGCCGATCAAAGCCTCGTGAGCTTCGACACCTGGAAGACGCAGTTTCCAAAGATGCCTGGCCACAACATGCCCACACATGCCTATCAGCCGCCGAGGCTCGATTTCGGCTCGCGCTTCCACAGCGAAGGCATCGCCGACATCATCCCGCCGAAGGTCGGTAAACCATTTCAGACACTCCTGCCCGCCGTGAATGCCGATGGGAATGAAACCTGCGGCATCGTGCTTCCCGAGGTCGCCGCGCCGCTCGGCACCTACACCGGCTGGAACCTCCGCTCGCCTCAAGTCGGTGCCGAAACGATGCTATCGCCGCTCGACGGCATGTTTGTGCCGTTCGCCAAAACCAAAGCCGAACGCGAAAAGACCGGTGATCCGCGTTTGTCGCTCGAAGAACGCTATCCGACTCGTGCGGACTATCTGTCGCGCCTCACTGAAGCGGCGAAGAAGCTCCAGGCGGAGGGTTTTCTGCTTGAGGAGGATGTCACGAGGGTCATCGAGGGTGCGTCAGCAAAGTAACGAACTTGCTCCGCAAGTTGAGTTTTGGATTTTTCCGCATATCAAAGTGGCGTTTGAAAAATCAAATATTAAGACACGATCTGCTTCACCACACTCCCGTAAAGGTCGGTCAGCCGCATGTTTCGGCCGCCGAAGCGGTAGGTGAGCTTTTCGTGGTCGAAGCCGAGGAGGTGCAGCACCGTGGCGTGCCAGTCGTGGATGTGGACTTTGCCGGTGATGGCTTCGTAGCCGTGCTCGTCGGTTTCTCCGTGTGAGAAGCCACCTTTGACGCCGCCGCCGGCCATCCAGAGGGTGTAGCCCTTGTGGTTGTGGTCGCGGCCATTGGCATCGGGTGAATACGAAGTGCGGCCGAACTCGCCGCCCCAGATGACGAGCGTGTCTTTGAGCAGATCACGCTGTTTGAGATCGGCCAGCAGGCCCGCGATGGGTTTGTCCGTCTGGGCGCAGTTTTGGCCGAGCGCCGTCTGGATGTTGGCGTGCTGGTCCCACGAGCCATGGCCGAGTTCGATGAAACGCACGCCCGCTTCGACGAATCGCCGTGCGAGCAGGCACTGGCGGCCAAATCCATCCGTTGGGTCCTCATTGATGCCGTAGAGTGCGAGTGTCTGCGGAGACTCCTTGCTGAGGTCCATCACGCCTGGCACGGCATCCTGCATGCGAAAGGCGAGTTCATGGCTTTCGATAGCTCCTTCGATGAGCGGCGCGTGCGTGTCGTGCGCGAGCTTTTCGCGGTTCAGGGCATTGATGAAGTCAATCTGGCGACGCTGCTGCGCGTCGGTGAGGTGTTCATTGCGGAGGTGGGCAAGGCCGTCGTTGTTCACCTCGCCACGGCGTTTGATGTCGATCATGCGATTGCGCTGGCTGCTGTCGCTGATTTGAAACTTCGTGCCCTGATAGGCGGCGGGCAAAAAGGCGCTGCCGTAGTTTTGCGAGCCGCCATTCGCGCTCGGCGGATTGATGGTGATGTAGCCCGGCAGGTTTTGATTCTCCGAGCCGAGGCCGTAGAGAGTCCAGGCACCGAGGGATGGCCGCACAAACTGCGACACGCCCGTGTGCATCTGCACAAAGGCCTGGGCGTGGCTGGGCTGGTCGCAGGTCATGCCGCGCAGCAGGCAGAGGTCGTCAGCGTGCTGCGCTACATTTGGAAACGCCTCGGAAATCCACAGCCCGCTCTGTCCGCGCTGCTTGAACTCCCAAAGTGAAGGCATGAGCTGCGATCCGGCTTGGCGTGAAGGTTTGCCGGCATCGGCGATGAGGCGCGGTTTGTAGTCAAAGGTGTCGAGATGCGACGGCCCGCCTCTCATGCAGAGAAAAATGACCCGCTTGGCCTTGGGGGCGAAATGCGGCTGCTTGCTGGCGAGGGGCGATGTGGCCGCCGCAGCGAGGCTTTGGAAGGCGAGATAGCCAAAACCCGCCGATAGCGAGCGCAGCGCATCCCGGCGAGTGACGGCAGCGGAGCGATTGAGACAAAATGAGTTGGGTTTCATGAGATGAAGAGTGCTGAAATCAATCCACGACGACAAACTCCGCCGCGCAGAGGAGCGATTGGGCGAGTGTGATGAGTGCCTCGCGCTGGGATTGCGTTCCGGGACCTTCAAGGCTCGCTTCCATCTCGAATGAGAACGCGTTGGCGAGTTCGCGCTCCTTGGTCGTCGGCGGTCGTCCGAAGGCAGAGAGCCAGGCGTGATCGAACTGCTCAAACACGGTGAGCTTGCCGAGGCGGTCGGCAAAGGCCTCCGCTTGCTGACGCACAAAGGCGGAGTTCAGCGCGTGCAGTGCCTGCAGCGGCACGGTGGTCGTTTCGCGTGCGCCCATGACGTTGCTGGCATCCGGTGCATCGTAGAGTTCCATCATCTCGGGCAGCACGCTGCGCACTCGCGGCAGATACACACTGCGCACGGGCGCCTCGATCTTGCGGATCTCCGGCTCGAAAACGGCCTGGCCCACGGTTCCTTCGCCTGCGGCGGCAATGAGCGGCTTTGCGGGCCGGGTGAAGTCGAGTTCTCCGCTCACGGCCAGCATCGCATCGCGCACGGCCTCGGCTTCGAGACGGCGTGGACTCATGCGCCAGAGAAGCAGGTTGTCGGGATCGTGATCGAACTTGTCTTCGTCAAAGGTGGATGCCTGCTGCCAGGTGCGCGTGAGCACGAGTTCGCGGATGAGTGACTTCAGCGACCCTTTGTGTTCAATGAGGCGCAGGGCGAGAAAATCCAGCAGTTCGGGATGCGTGGGCTTGTCACCCGTGAAGCCGAAGTCGTCCACGGTGCGGACCAGGCCCTGCCCAAAGAGCCAGTGCCAGACTCGGTTGGCGATGACGCGGGCTGTCAGTGGATTGCGCGGGCTGGCGAGCCAGTCGGCGAGTTGCAGGCGTCCGCTGCCTTCACGCAGACGCAGCACGGGAGGTGAGGATTGCGGATGCAGCGCATGCAGAAAGCCGGGCGCGACGAGAGCGCCGGACTTGTCCAACTCGCCACGCTCGAGAATGCGTGTCTCCAGCGGTGCATCGCGATCCTGCACGCCCATCACGAAGGTGAGTGGGTTGCCCTGGGCATCGTAGGATTGCAGCAGCGCCTCGCTTTCATCCCGCTGCGTGCGTGAGCGCCGCAGCATCGCACGCGTGACACCATCGCCGCCGCGAATCGTGCGCATGATGTCATCCATGTTCTGCGCGGCGGCCTCGCGCTCGGCTTTCATGTCCGCGAGCTGCTGTGCGGTCAAAGCATCGCGCCCCGCGGGCAGACCCATGCCGGTGACATCGAGCAGCGTGGAATACTGCCGCGACTGCGCCTTGATGAGGCCGTAGTGCGTCTCCGTGTTCCGAAAAATGGCAGCGAGAGCATAGTAGTCCGCCTGCGGGATGGGATCGGTCTTATGATCATGGCACCGCGCACATGAAACGGTGAGGCCGAGGAAAGCGCGAGTGGTCGCATCGATCTGCTCATCCACCAGATCGGCAAAAAACTTTCGATCTTCGACCTCGCCGACGAGTTTTTGACCCACGGCGAGGAAACCCGTGGCGACGAGGTTCTGCGCCCACTCCTTGTCTGATGAGATCGGCAACAAATCACCCGCGATCTGCTCTCGGATGAAGCGGTCGAAAGGTTTGTCCGCATTCAGGCTGTCGATGACATAGTCTCGATAACGCCAGGCATGGAGATGGATGCCGTTGGCGTCACCGCCGGTGGATTCGGCAAAGCGTGCCACATCGAGCCAGTGTTGTCCCCAATGCTCGCCGAAGCGTGGTGACTTCAGCAGCGAGTCCACGAGTGCTGCGATGGCGGTTTGATTCAGCTCGGGCCCGATTTCCCGTTGCCAGTGCTCCATCACGTCCGCAGCCGGCGGCAGCCCGCAAAGCGCGAAGAACAAGCGCCGCACGAGCACGCGTGGTTCCGCTGCTTTGGACGGTGAAAGGCCTTTTTGCTCCTGCGCTGCCAAAATGAAGCGGTCCACCATGTTGAGCGGCCATTCGGTGTTTTTGACAACCGGCGGCGAAACCGCCGCTGGCGGCCGAAAAGACCAAAACACTTCCTTTTTCGCACTCTGCTGTGCGGGAGAGGTCGCTGCGGCTAGCAGGGTCAGCAGAAGCAATCGTTTCATGGTGTGAGCGTGGTGGATTTCGAGGGCGGACGCTTGGGTTTCACGGCAATGGGCGCATCGCTTTCCTCCTGGGCCGTGATGAGTTTCAATTCGGTAATCTGTCCGTCCTTCACGACGAGATGCGCCCTCGCACCACCCTGCCGCACCGCATCAAACGCCGGATTCGACAACCCGCCGCTCAGCTCGATGCCCACCAGCAAGTCCTGCGTGCGCCGAGCCAGTGTGGCGGAGGTGATGAGCGCCTTGTCTGCGAGTTTTTGCGTCGTTTCACCGCCTCCGCCGCGCATCGCGCCGCCCTTGCCCATTCCTTTGCCCATGCCGCCACGCATCATGCCACCGCCAGCATCATCACGGGTGTAAGTCACGGAGTTACCACGCGCAGCCGTGAGTGTGGCGAAAAAGCCGCCGCTCTCCGTTTCAGCCACAGGCGCGCCTTTGCTCGCTACCGGAGTGGAGTTGATGCCAAATGGCGCACCCATCTCGATCCACTTTTTAAAATCGGCCAGCACAGACGCGGAGAGCCGTTCACGCGGCGGCATCTGCAAATCGTCATCCGCATACGTCATCGAGACATAGAGCAGGCTCTTCGCGGCATCGCCCGGCACGAGCGAAGGGCCGCTGTCACCGCCCGCGATCAGCGCCGCATGCGAATCCACTGCGAGTCCGGCCTTCATTTTGCGCCCGGTCTGATGGCAGTTGAAGCACTTCTGCTGAAGCACGGGCAGGATCTTCTGCTGGAAGAAGTCCGCACCGGCAGCCTGCCCTCCCTTTGCGCCGGATGGCGTCTGACCCGTCGGCGTGCTCGGAGGCAATGCTGGAGCCGGTGGGGGAGCTGGCACCGGTGAAGGAGTCGGAGGCACGGGTGGCATGAAGCGGCCTTTGCCCTTCCCCTTTCCTTTGCCAAAACCGCCGCGCATGGCCGGCGGTGGAGTTTCGTCCGGCTTTTCTGGAGTAGGCTCCTGACCAAGCACCTGTGCAGTGGTGAGGGCAAAAAGCAGAATGAGGGTCGTCGGTTGCGTCATGAAGCCATCTTGCAGGTGGAAAATGACGTGAACATGATGCGCCGGAAAAAATCGGGCAATCACACCTCCGCCCGCGACATCATGTTCGCATCATCTTGGGTTGCTACGATACCGCATTCGATTCGCCCCTTTGCAGCGTCGGCGAGCGAGCTACTCTGACCCATGCGCATCCTTGTTGTCGAAGATTCCAACCGCCTCCGCGAGTCCATCGTGCTCGCGCTGAGGCGCAGTGGTTACGCCGTGGATGCAACGGGCGATGGACGCGAGGGCCTGGAGATGGCAGAGGATCACCCCTACGATGCCGCCATTTTGGACATCATGCTGCCTTCGCTGGATGGCGTCAGCATCCTCAAGACGCTGCGTGCAGCGGGCAATCGCACGCCCGTCATGTTCCTCACAGCGAAGGATGCTGTGGCTGATCGCGTGGCCGGTTTGCGCAGTGGAGCCGATGACTACCTCGTCAAACCCTTCGCCCTGGAGGAACTGCTAGCCCGCGTGGAGGCGCTGTGCCGACGGGGTTATCAAAAAGCCGCCAGCGAGACCACTCTGGCCGACCTGACCCTCGATTCAACGGCTAAAACGGCCACACGAGCCGGTGTGACGCTCGACCTCACCGCTCGTGAGTTTGCGCTGCTGGAGTATCTCATGCTGCGAGCCGGCCAGATCGTCACGCGCACTCAAATCGAGGAGCACATCTATGACGATCTTGTTTCGCCCATGAGCAACGTCGTGGACTCTGCCGTGTGCGCCTTGCGCAGAAAAATTGCCATGAATGAGGATTCGATGCCGCTGATTCACACCCGGCGCGGACAGGGCTATGTGATGGAGGCGCGTCCCGCATGAGGTCCATTAAACAGCGCCTCATGCTCTGGCTGCTCGCCGGTCTGGCCTTGCTGTGGTGCGGCACCGGCGCAGGCATCTATTTCAGTGTCAGACACAGTTTGTATCAATCCATCGACACCGCGCTTGCCTTGGATGCACGACTTGCTCGCTTCACCGCATTCGGCGATTCAGACTCCGACGATGGCACCGCGCGAGGTCGCGGTCAGCGATTGCAAGATCGTCTGGCGGACTATCACGACCCTCAAGGCCGCTCATTCTACCAAGTCTGGAACAGTCAAGGCGAGGTCAGCGAGCGCTCCGAGAGCCTCGGCGATGTCACCTTGCCCAAACTGGACATCTCCGGGAACGATCCCGCTTTTTCATCCACGGTGCTCGGCGATGGCCGCGCCGTTCGGCTCATGAGCTTTCGCACGGCGGCAGCAGGCGGCGGTGGACCGAAAGGCAAGGGCAAGGGGCGTCACGGTGCTGGCTCCAGCCTCATCGCTTTAGCCAAGGAAACTTCGGAGATGGAGGGAACGCTCGCTTCATTGCTTGGCGGCATCGGCATCGCGGGCCTGCTCGCGGCGGCGGGCACGTTTGTCCTCGTCACCATGGCTCTGCGTCATGGTCTGCGCCCATTGAAGACGCTGAGCGAGCAGACAAGGAACATCGACGCGCCATCGCTGAAGGCGCGATTCGATGCCGCGCATGTTCCCGCCGAGTTGCAGCCGATCTACGCGGCCCTCAATGAGCTGCTGCATCGTCTTGAGCAGGGATTTGAACGAGAGAGACGCTTCAGCGCCGATCTCGCCCACGAAATGCGCACGCCCGTGGCCGAACTCAAAATGCTCGGCGAGGTCGCCCTGAAATGGCCGGAGCAAACTGATCCAGAGCTTCCGGCTCACACGCTCGCCATTGCCTCGCAACTCGAAAACCTGATCGAAGCCCTGCTCACACTCGCCCGGCTCGAATCCGGTGAGACGGCCCTCCAACTCTCCACCGTCGATCTCAGCGCCCTGTGTCACGAATGCCTACAACCCTGCGCTGAAAAGGTGGAAGCAAAGCAGCTCGACCTTCAGCTCCGCTCAGAACCCGAACTCTCGATGGAAACCGACGCACGACTGCTGCGCATCATCCTCTCCAATTTGCTCACCAACGCGGTGGAATACGCACCAGCATCCACCCGCATCGAGATCGAACTCGATCCCGGCAGCATCACCATCGCCAATGCAGCGCCCGAACTGACTCAAGAAGGCCTGTCGCATTTGTTCGACCGCTTCTGGCGTGCTGAGCAATCACGCAGCAACAGCACGCACAGCGGACTCGGCCTCTCGCTCGCCCAACAGGCAGCCAGTGCCATTGGTTGCCGGCTCGACGCATCGCTGTCTGGCGGCGTGTTGAGTTTCACGCTGAAAAAGTGCTGAGGCATCACCTTCGCGTCATCTTCGCGAGTCATCGTGGGCATGTGATTGAAACAACCCGGTCACATCCAACACACCATGAAGAAAACACTCGTCACACTCATCGCCGCCGCGCTCGCGGTTTCCATCCCAGCCGCCTTCGCCCACGGTGGAGCCCGCATGAAAGCCGCAGCCGGCCAGGACAACCCGCCTGAAGCCGGCCCCGGAGCCATGCACGGCAAAGGAAAAGGCAAGGGTAAGGGAAAAGGCAAAGGCCAGGGCAAAGGCGGCCCCGGTCGCGGCGGCAAAGGCACGAAGGGAGGAATGGCAGAGAAACCCTAACCGATTCTCCACGCCACTCATCAAGCCGCGCCCATCAACAGGCGCGGCTTTTTTGTTCTGTCAGAAATCGCAGAGATGAGTCTGGATTTCGCCAACTGACCGCCATCCTTCTGTCCGGTGTTCATGTATTACTCTATCGGACTGGAGTCTTTGAAGCACTCGTGACTCAACGATTGGCCGTCAAGACCCGCGAAGAGTTTTGCAACCACCAGCGTATCGTCTCACCGCATGACTTCCATTCCCTCCTCACGCCGCCACTTCCTCAAAACCGCCGCTGCAACCGTGGCGACGTTCAACATCGTGCCGAGGCATGTGCTGGGCGGGCCTCGCTTCGTGCCGCCGAGTGAGAAGGTGAATGTGGCGATCATCGGCACGGGTGGCCAAGGCAGGACGAACGTGCGGGCGCTGATGCAACTCGACGATGCCCAGATCATCGCCGTGGCTGATCCGGCGGAGTCGTTCAGTTTGGAAAACTTTTACTTCAAAGGCATGGGCGGCCGCCTGCCGGTGAAGGCGGAGATCGAGAAGCACTACGCGACGAAGACGCCGAACCATCGCTGCGCGGACTATGTCGATTTCCGTGAGATGCTGGAGAAGGAGAAGTCCATCGACGCGGTGCTCATCGCCACGCCGGATCATCTGCATGCCTATGCTTCAGTGATCGCGATGCGTGCGGGCAAGCATGTTTACTGCGAGAAGCCACTCACGCACAACATCTGGGAGGCGCGTCACGTCGCCAAAGTGGCCGCCGAAACCGGTGTGGCGACACAACTCGGCAGCCAGGGGCATTCCTCGCTCGGCACGCGTGAGACCATCGAATACATCCAGGACGGAGCCATCGGTGCGGTGAAGGAAATCCACGTGTGGGTCGGTGCGAAGCGCTGGAACCCCACTCTCACGAGCAAACCGACCGACACGCCTCCTATGCCTGCGGGCTTGAACTGGGATCTCTGGCTCGGGCCGCGTCAGGAGCGCCCGTTTCATCCCGCCTACTTCCCGGTGGCCTGGCGCGACTTCTGGGATTTCGGCTGCACGGGCATCGGCGACTTTGCCTGCCACGACTTGAACACGGCAGTGCGTGCCTTTGACCTGCCCATCCCCTCGCGCATCGAGGCTCATGCCGCAGGCCTGATGGACAGCGAGATCGCCCCGCACGGTGCGCTCATTTACTACACCTTCCCCGCCGCAGGATCACGACCGGAGATTCGCATGACATGGTATGACGGCGGCATGATGCCTCGCACTCCCGAGGCGCTCGGACGCTTCCCTCTACCAAAGCGCGGCTGCCTCTTCATCGGCGAAAAAGGTGTCATTCAATGCGATGGCGGTGGTGGAGCCCCACGACTCTTCCCCGACGCACGCCGTGCCGAATACCAGAAGCCTGCGCCGAAGCTGAAGCGCTCCAACGGCCATCACCGCGACTGGATCGACGCCTGCAAAGGCGGTGAACCTGCCACGAGCCCCTTTGCCTATGCAGCTCATCTCACGGAAATCGCCCTGCTGGGCTTGCTGTCGCTGCGCACGCAGAAACCCATCGAATGGGATGCCCCAGGCATGAAAGCCACCGGCCTGCCGGCTGCTGAGCCCTTCATCAAGGAGACGTATCGCAAAGGCTGGGAAATCGTCTGATCACTGCCATGTCCTTCTCCATTTCATTCGGCCCGCTCAGCGCTGCGGATCACGAAGCCGTCGCCAAATTGCTACATCGCTCGTTGGTGCAGTGGTATGAAAGCCGCCTCCGTCAGGGTGCGAAGTTCGGCGACAGCCACGAGCCGTTTCTGCTCTTTCCGGAGGTGTATGAGGCTCTAGATCCCGGCGAAGCCGTCACCGCGCGTGACACGCAGACCGGCGAAGTGCTCGGCGTATGTTTCTCACATGAACGCGAGACGCACGTCGCCATCGGCATCGTGGCGACGGCGCCAGAAGCAGGCGGACGCGGCATCGCGAAGCAGATGATGGCCGCAGTGCTCGAAAAAGCCCGCAATCTCGGCAAACCGGCGCGTCTGGTGTCCAGCCTGCTGAATCTCGATTCGTTCTCGCTCTACACGCGGCTTGGATTCGCGCCCGGCGCGATTTTTCAGGATATGCTCATCACCGTGCCGGAGGACGGCATGACTTCTCCCGAACCAACGGGATCGACTCGCGTGCGTGAAGCTCGATCCGACGAAGCCGAGAGCATCGCCGACTTTGAGCACTCACAGCAAGGCATCCGACGCGAGAAGGACTTCGCCTTCTTCCTGCAAAACAAAGTCGGATCGTGGCGCGTGCTTGTTTCGGAGCGGGAAGACGGCTCGTTGAACGGGTTCCTCGCCATGAGCACGCATCCGTCCTTCAGCATGATCGGCCCCGGTGTCGCCGCGGATGAAGAAATGGCCGCCGCGCTGCTCTGGCGTGCGCTTGATGGTCTGCGTGGCAAGACCTTGGTCTTTCTCCTGCCCTGCGCTGCTGCGAATCTCGTGCGCACGGCTTATTCTTGGGGCGCACGCAATGTCGAACTCCATGTCGCGCAATCCACCGCGCCCGTTTCATCCGCCCAAGGCATCGTCTTCCCCACCTTCATGCCGGAGACGGCGTGAAACCGTTGTGCGGGTGTGGTCAGATGATCAGTTCCAACACACCGAACGATGACGGCACATGGAAGTCGGGGCGCTCCGTTTGCGGATTCACCCAGGGCATCCAGCCGGAATGAATGGTGCTGTCGGGTTTGTGAGAGAACTCGGCACGGTAAATGCCGGCATGGATCTCGTTGGAGCCGGCCTTGAGGACGTTGAGTTCACGCAGGGTATCGAGTGGCAGACTGCCTGTGACGGTGTAGTGGTTGTTGTCGATTTTGGCGTCGATTTGCAGACCCTCACATCTCCAGTTCCAGTTCATCTCGCGGTAGAAATTGGCCTCATAGGCCAGCACATCGCCGCGCGGAGACATTTCGAGGCAAAAATACGGCTTCAGACTCAAATCCGGCGCGAAGAAGATCTCCACGCGATCCGAGTCGATCACGCGATCCTTGGCTGTAGGGCCATCGGGGAGCACGAGATCTTCATCCTGGCAGTCGAAGCGGAAATGAACGTGGGTTTCATCCCAGAGCGCACGAAACTCGGTTTTGGGCGCGGCACGGTCTTCCCACGCGAAGGTAAAATCGGTCAGAGCTTCGGCCTGGGACCAATCGAGGATGGAACTGGCGCTTGAGCGGACGTGATAGCGCTTCATTCGATGTAGATGAATTCGCTGCTGTTGAGCAGGACGTGAGCGAGGTCGGTGAGGGCTTGATCGCAAGTGCTGGTGACTTCACGGGCCTTCACGAATACGAGAGATTGCTGGAGCCGTTTTTCATCGGCTTCGTGGCTCAGCGTGAGCATGAACATGCGCTGGATGGTCTTTTCGAGAGTGCCGGAGGTGGCGCGTTGGGCGAGGAAGGCGGCTTGTTCTTCGACGAACTCGTCGTTCATGAGCACGAGGGCCTGCGTGGGCACGGTGCTGTCGAGTCGCATGGCGCAACTGTCGGTGGTCGTGGGCGCATCGAAGAGTTCCATGCTCGGCATGAGGAGCTGGCGCTTGATGTAGATGTAGATGCTGCGCCGCCATTGCTCGGGGCCTTCTTGTTGCAACACGGGCCATTTGTTGCGCTGGCTGACGGGCAGGAGATCGGGCCGCAAGCGGGGTTTGATGCCTGGGCCTCCGAGTTTGGGATTGAGCTTGCCGCTGGCGGTGAGGATGGAGTCGCGGAGGACTTCGGCTTCCATGCGTTGGAGATTTTGGCGGGACAGGAGTGAGTTTCCCGGATCTTTTTGAACAGGAGATAACGGAGGCAACGGAGAACTGAATTTCTGATCTTTGTTTTCTTTGTTATCTCCTGTGGAAGAACTCTGACGATACGCGGCTGACATGAGGATGAGCTTGTGCAGCGCTTTGAAGTGGCCGCCGTTTTGAATGAGCTGCTGGGCGAGGTAATCGAGCAGTTCGGGATGCGTGGGCTTGGTGCCGGTGAAACCGAAATTGCTCGGGCTGGCGACGAGGCCTTTGCCGAAATGATGCTGCCAGATGCGATTGGCGATGACACGCCACGCGAGGGCGTTGTCGGGTTCTGTGATCCACTCGGCGAGGGTTTTGCGCCGCAGGGAAGTTTTGGTGGTGGGCGAAGGGAAGGGGATGGGCTTGAAGAGCGTGGGAATGGCGGGGCCGACTTCATCGCCGAGGTTCAGGGCACTGCCGCGAAGCATGATGCGCGTGGTGGGTACCAGCGGGCTGGTTTCGATGAGGGCGTGGACTTTCGCGGTCTCGTCGATTTTGACGCGCTTGTCGTTCTTGTCCTGTGTGCCGGGCACGAGGCCGTATTTTTCGGTGCCGTTGAAGATGGCGAGCAGGCTGTAGTAATCGCGTTGCAGCAGCGGATCGGTTTTGTGATCATGGCAGCGGGCGCAGCCGACGGTGAGGCCGAGGAAGACGCTGCTCGTCGTGGAGATGACGTCGTCGAGCTGATCGGCGCGGTATTGAGCCAGCGCGTCGTCGTTTTTGCCCATGTTGTCATCGTTGCTGGTGCCGTTGCGGCAGAAACCAGTGGCGATGAGGCTTTGCTCATCCGTGCCGTCGATTTCATCGCCCGCGATCTGCTCGGCGACAAAGCGGGCGTAGGGTTTGTCTGCGTTGAAGCTGCGGATGACGTAGTCGCGGTATTTCCAGGCGTGCGGGCGGTCGAGGTCGTTGTGGGTGCCGCTGGTGTCAGCGTAACGCGAGAGGTCGAGCCAGTGGCGGCCCCAGCGTTCGCCGTAGCGGGGGCTGGCGAGGAGGCGGTCGGCCAGCGCCTCTAATGACGAATTCCGAATTCCGAATGACGAACCTTGGCGGCAATCGTTGACGAAGGCTTCGACTTCTTCCGGAGACGGCAGCAGGCCTGTGAGATCCAGAGTGATACGACGGATCAAAGTGGCGGGATCGGCTTCGGAAGCGGGTTGGAGTCCGTTGGATTCGAGTTTGGCGAGGATGAAGCGGTCGATGTCGTTTTTCGGCCACGCGGTGTTTTTCACGGCGGGCGGTTTCGCGGCGCTCAGCGGCTGAAAGGCCCAATGCTGGCGGCCCGCCTTGATGGTGGGCGGTTTGGCGAAAAGAGGGATGCTGAGAGCGAGGAAGACGAGAAAGCGCATCGGATAAAGAATGGCGTCCAACGGCGTCTTGAGCCAGACTCTTTTCACCATGGACACTCCAGCCACTTCCAACGACCTGAAACGCCGTTCCTTCCTACGCGCCGCATTTTCCGGGGCGCTGGTCACGCCGGGCGTGATGAACGCGGCGGAGGTGGAGAAGGCCATCGCGGGTCAGTTTCATGAAGAAGCACGCGATTTGCCGCTGGTGCAGGATGCGGATGTGATCGTGTGCGGCGCGGGACCGGCAGGCATTGCGGCTGCGATCACGGCGGCGCGTGCCGGGGCGAAGGTGCGGGTATTTGAATGGCGTGGCTGTCTTGGCGGCGTGTGGACGGCGGGATTGCTGGGCTACTTGCTGGATTTCGACAAGCCGGGCTTCAATCAAGAACTGCTGAAGCGTCTCGACGAGCGCGACATGCGGCGCGGCACGAGCAAGGGCAACGTGGTCTATGAGCCGGAGGGCATGAAGCTGCTGCTGGAGGAGATGTTTGTGGAGGCGGGTGTGAAATTTCAGCTCCACACGCGGGTGAGCGCCGCTTATCGCGAGGGGAAGCGACTCACGACGATCGTGACGGAGTCGAAGTCGGGGCGGCAGGCGTGGCGGGCGCCTGTTTTCATCGACACGACGGGCGATGGCGATCTCGGGGCGCTGGCGGGCTGTGCGTTTGAGTATGGCGAGTCTGATTCGTGTCCCTGCCAGCCGATGTCGCTCAATGCGCTGCTGGTTTGCAAGGATGTGGCGGCGTTGCAGCCCTTCATCCATGGCTCCGATCCCAGCAGGGCCGATGGCATAGCCAAAGACGTGTTTTTGAAGGAGATCCAGCGCGGGGAGCATTTCCCATCGTATTCGAAGCCGACGCTGTGGCAGGTGCGGGACAATCTGCTGCTGGTGATGATGAATCATCAATACGGTGTGCCGTGTTTCGATGCCGCGAAGATCACCGAGGCCACCGTGCAGGCCCGCGCGGAGCTGCACAAGATCGTGAACGGCCTGCGCAAGCTCGGCGGGCCGTGGGAGGGCCTGCAAATCGCCGCCACCGCCGAACAGATCGGCGTGCGCGACGGGCGTCGCATCGCGGGACGTTACACCGTGAACAAAGATGATCTCATCGCTGGTGCTCGCTATGACGATGCGGTCGTGCGCCCGACTTTCCCGGTGGACATCCACGCGCTGAGCAAGGAAGCGAACAAGACGGCGGCTTACAGCAACGCAGGCATCAAAGTGAAGCCGTATGATGTGCCGCTGCGGGCGCTGATCGCAAAGGATGTGGATGGCTTGATGATGGCCGGGCGCAATATCAGCGGCGATTTCATCGCGCATGCGAGTTATCGCGTGACCGGCAACTCCGTGGCGATGGGTGAGGCGGCTGGCGTGACGGCTGCGATTGCGGCGGTGACGAAACGTCTGCCGCATGAGGTGCCATGGAGCGAGGGCGAGGCGAAGCTGAAAGCGATTCGCTTGTAGTTCGGGCTTTAGCCCGTGTTTGGGAAGCGATCGAAACGGGCTAAAGCCCGAACTACAAACCTTTCCGCGCTCGCTTCGCCTCTTGCTTCACGAAAAGCGGCTCCAAGGCGTCGCGAATCCAGGTGAAGGCGGCTTCGAGACCTTCACGCTGGTAGATGACGCCGATGTCGGCCTCGACGGCGGTGGGATTGCCGTGGCAGGAGAGGAACTGATTGCAGGTGAAGCGGGTCTTCATCTCGGCATCGACTTTGCCCTGTTGGCGCAGAATATGGCTGCGCACATAGAGTTCGAGCACGGCGTCGCCGATCCAGGCATTTTCGCGGAGGCGTAGGGTGAGGTCGGGGGCTTTTTTGGATGCCATTCGTACATCATTAAGATGTGCAGCGGCCCCCGCAACCAGTCATCCAAGCGGCCCGAAACCTGCTGCCTCGGTGGTTGACACCCTCCCCCCTCGGCGGTAGGACTGCCGCCCTCAAAAATCCAAACTACCTCAAATAACATGGTCAAAATCGGCATCAATGGTTTCGGGCGCATCGGTCGCCTCGTCTTTCGCGCAATCTGTGATCAGGGACTCCTGGGCAAGGAAATCCAGGTCGTTGCCGTCAATGACCTCGTCCCTGCGGACAACCTGGCCTACCTCGTGAAGTATGACTCCACGCAGGGCAAAGCCCGTGAGAACGTCTTTTCCAAGAAGAGCAGCCCCGACCTTGCCGAGGACGACATCCTTGTGGTCGATGGCAACGAGATCAAATGCCTCGCCGTCCGTGCGGGTCCGTCCGCGCTTCCGTGGAAGGAACTCGGTGTGGACATCGTGATCGAGTCCACCGGTCTTTTCACCGAGCGCAGCAAGGCCCAGGGCCACATCGACGCCGGCGCGAAGAAGGTCATCATCTCCGCTCCTGGCAAGGAAGAGGACATCACCGTCGTCATGGGCGTGAACCATGAGAAGTATGATGCCAGCAAGCATCACGTCATCTCCAACGCCTCCTGCACCACGAACTGCCTCGCCCCCGTGGTGCATGTGCTGCTCAAGGAAGGTTTCGGCGTGGCTGAAGGCCTCATGACCACCATCCACAGCTACACCGCCACGCAGAAGACGGTGGACGGCCCGAGCGCCAAGGATTGGAAAGGTGGCCGCAGCGCCGCCATCAACATCATCCCGAGCAGCACCGGTGCCGCCAAGGCCGTGGGCCTCGCCATTCCGGAAGTGAAGGGCAAGCTCACCGGCATGTCCTTCCGCGTGCCGACGCCGACGGTTTCCGTGGTCGATCTCACCGTGAAAACGGAGAAGGAAACCAGCTACAAGGAAATCAGCGCCGCCATGAAAAAGGCCAGCGAGACCTACCTCAAGGGCATCCTCTCCTGGACCAGCGACGAAGTGGTGAGCACCGACTTCATTCATGACCAGAGCAGCTCCATTTTCGACGCCGGTTCCGGCATCGAGCTGAACAGCAAGTTCTTCAAGCTCGTGAGCTGGTACGACAATGAGTGGGGTTACTCCAACCGAGTCGTCGATCTCGTGAAATACATTGTGAGCAAAGGCCTGTAATCCGAAACGAACACAGCAACCTTTCAAGCCTTCAACGGGCCGGCTCACACGAGCCGGCCCGTTTTGCGTTCCAGCTCATCTTCCAACTTTCCATGAACCTCTTTTTCTGTTTCCAACCATGTCTTTGTTTTCCCAACTTCATCTCCTGCCACGGCCCTTCTGGGTTCTCGTAGGAGCCACGTTCGTCAACCGGTTCGGCGTTTTCGTCGTGCCGTTCCTGACGCTGTTCATCACCCGGAATGGCAACACCGCCGCGCAGGCCGGCCTGGCTGTGGCAGCCTACTCGCTCGGCGGTTTCGCCGCCGCCTGGATCGGCGGCTGGATGGCCGACCGGCTGGGTCGGAACATCACGATGGCCGTGTCGTCGCTCGCAGGAGCCGTCTGCATGCTCTGCATGTCGCAGGCCGTTGACTGGCGCATGCTGGCGCTGCTGGCCTTCATCACAGGAGCGATCACCGAGGCCGGGAGTCCGGCTAGCGCGGCGCTGGTGCAGGACATCGTGCCGCCGGAGCACCGCGTCATCGCTTTTGCCGTGCAAAGGTTCGCGGTGAATCTGGCGTGGTCGCTCGGCCCGGCGACGGCGGGTTTCCTCGCTGAGCATTCGTTCTTCTGGCTGTTCATGGTCGATGCGGCCACGTCGGTCGTGTTTGGCATCATCGCCTGGCTGTTTCTGCCACGTGGACGCCAGACGGCGCGTGAGCATGCCGGCTGGAATCATGCGTGGCAGTCGATCCGGGCCAACAAGCCGTTTCTCGCTTTGTTTGGAGCCTGCGTGTGCGTCGCCTGGATCTTCCGGCAGACGAACACGACGTTTCCGCTGCACTTCGAGCGCAACGGTCTCTCGCTGCATCTCTGCGGTCTCGTGCTGGCCATGAACGGCGTGATGATCTGCCTCTTTGAAGTGCCGCTGGCCGCCGGATTGCGCCAATGGCCAGTGAAGCAGGTGATGGCGCTCGGTTACATCCTCATGGGGGCCAGTTTCCTCACGTTTCTCGTCAGCGGATCGCTCTCCGCGTTCGTGCTGATGATGGTCGTGTTCACGATCGGTGAGATGTCTGCGTTTTCGCGTCAGCAGGCTTACTCGGCCAGCCTCGCGCCCGATGACATGCGCGGTCGCTACGTCGGCTTTCTCAGCTTCGCATGGTGTGCGGGGAACACGGCTAGCTCCGCGCTGGGCATGCCGCTGTATGATCACCACCCAACGATTCTCTGGACGCTGAATGCCGCGCTCGGCATCGTGGCCGCCGTGCTCATTCTCGCCAGCCGCAGAAACAGGACCGTGTGATGTTGGTTCAAGGCCGTGCGGCAAGCGACAGTTCGATGATCTTTGCGCAAAGATCAGGAAACTCGATGCCCACGGCCTTCGCTGCCTTGGGCAGCAGGCTGCTGCTCGTCATGCCGGGGATGGTGTTGATCTCGAGCACGAAGGGGGCTTGATCGCTGTCGCGCAGCATGACATCGACGCGGCCATAGACTTCGGTGCTGCAGGAGCGGAAGGCTTTCAAAGCGGCGTCCTGCACTGCTTTCGTCACCTCGGGGCTGAGGTTGGCCGGGCAGTGGTAGTTCGTTTTGCCGGTGCCGCCCATCCACGGGTACTTGTTGTTGATGTCGTAGAAGCCTTCGACCGGCTCGATGTGGATGATGGGCAGCACCTGATCGCCGAGAATGCCGATGGTGAGTTCTTTGCCAGCCACGTAGTCCTCGATGAGCGTCTCTTTGCCGAATTTCTTCGCGTCTTCAATGGCGGCATCAAACTCGGCTTGATGATGGCAGATATGGACACCCACGCTGGAACCTTCACGCGGCGGTTTGACCACGAGCGGGAACCCAATTGCGAGCGGCTGGCTGCCATCGAGCGGGTAGGTCTGTGAACGCGGCGTGGGCGCCCCGGCGGCGGTGAAACGCTCCTTGCTCAGCAGTTTGTCGAAGGCTACGCGGCTGCTTTCGACGCCCGCGCCGGTGTAGCGGATGCCACGCTGCTCCAGAATCGCCTGAATCTGGCCATCTTCGCCAAAAGTGCCGTGAATCAGATTCATGGCGATGAAGGTGTCCGCTGGAACCTCGAAGTCCGGGCCGGTCACGTCGATCTCGGTGATGATGGCCCCCTTGCTGCGCAGCGCCTCGGCGACGCTTTCGGCGGTCTTGAGCGAGACTTTGCGTTCGGAGCCTGGGCCGCCCATGAGGAGGGCGATCTTCTTGTTCGTGAGGTCGAGCATGGTGCGCAGATATGGAATGTGGTGGCTGGATTGGCAAAGGAATCCTGCCAGAGTTAGGGTCATGAAACCGCGCCAGCTCCTGTTTGCCGCTTTGCTGCTCACCCAGGCAGCTTGTGCGGTGGATTTTGATCTCCTGATCACGAATGCACAAATCGCCGATGGCAGTGGCAAACCCCTGGTGAGCGGCAGCATTGCGGTGAAGGGCGGGAAAATCGTAGCTGTCGGAAAAATCGACGGCACGGCCGACTCGGTCATCGACGCGGGTGGCAAGGTCGCCGCGCCGGGATTTATCGACGTTCACACGCATTCGGAGGACATCTGCCAGAATCCCGTGGCGGAGAATTTCCTGCGCATGGGCGTGACGACCATCATCACCGGCAATTGCGGCCATTCGCGCACGGATGTGGCGAAGTTCTTCCAGGAGATCGCGGAGGCGAAGGTGGCGCTGAATGTGGCCACGCTCATCGGGCACAATTCCGTGCGCAAGGAAGGCATGGGCGGCATTTTCATTCGCGCGCCCGACGAAGCGCAGCTCATGACGATGAAAGCCATCGTCGATCAAGCGATGAAAGACGGCGCGGTCGGCCTGAGCACCGGTTTGATCTATGTGCCCGGCTCTTTTGCCAAAACCGACGAGATCATCGCCCTGGCGAAGGTCGCCGCCGCGCACGACGGCATCTATGTGAGCCACATGCGGCACGAAACGGTGAAGATCTTCGACGCGTTGGACGAGTTCATCCGCGTCGTGCGTGAGGCCGGGATTCGCGGCGAAGTCTCGCACATCAAGCTCTCCGGCCCCACCGCTTGGGGCAAGGCCGGCGAGGTGCTCGCCGTGCTCGACAAGGCGCGTGCCGAGGGATTGAAGATCACGCACGATCAATATGCCTACACCGCCTCCAGCACAGGCCTGCGGCAGTTGATTCCTGACAGCGCGCTGGAAGGCGTGCGCGAGGATTACCTCGCCCGCATCGCCGATCCGAAGCAAAAAGCCGAAATCATCGCCAAAATGGCCGAAATCCGCGAGCGTCAGGGCCGCAAGGACTACGGCTATGCCGTGATCGCCAAATTTAAAACCGATCCGGCGCTCAATGGCAAAACAATCCCCGAGGCCGCGAAGATAGTGCGTGGTGCCGATACGCTCGAAGATCAAATCGAGCTGATTCTCGACATCGAGGCACGCGGCGGTGCCGGCGCGGTTTTCCATGGCATGGACGAGAAGGATTTGCAGACGTTCATGAAGCATCCTCTCACCATGATCGCCAGCGACGGCGGTCCGCGTCGTCTCGGCGAGGACGTGCCACATCCGCGCAGTTATGGAAACAACGCCCGTGTTTTGAGCCGTTATGTGCGCGAGCTCAAGCTGCTCTCCATCGAAGAAGCCGTGCGGCGCATGACCTCGCTGCCAGCGCAGACCTTTCGTCTTAAAGATCGTGGTCAGCTCAAAGTGGGGGCCTTTGCCGACATCGTGATCTTCGATCCCGCCAAAGTCAGCGATCCTTCCACCTTCAACGATCCCCATCATTACGCCGAAGGTTTCAGCGATGTGATCGTGAACGGCGGCGTGGTGATTCGCGATGGCAAGCTGACCGAGGTGCGGAGCGGCGGACCGTTGCGCAAGCACCAAGCAGCGGACTTGCCAGGAGGCCTGTGATCGTGACGACATAAATCATTGAAGGCGGCGATTCTCCCGGCAGAGTCGGTGTGCCAGATGAACGATGACACCCTGCGGCTTTTGCCCTTCTTTTCGATGCGCCAAGCGGTGCTGACGGCCTGCATGCTCAGCGCAGGCAGTTTGTGGGCGGCTGATACGGTGTTGACGCTGAAACAACAGGCCGGCGCCTTTTTCGACAAGCACTGCCTGGAGTGTCATGACGCGGAGACGAAGAAAGGTGGGCTGGATTTGGAACTCGTGGACTACGGCATGGCGGGCCGGGCGCAGACGGATCTGTGGACGAGCATTCATGACCGCATGGCGAAAGGGGAGATGCCGCCAGCAAAGCAAGTGCAGCCTGCAAAAGCGGAACTGGAGCAGGTGCTTGGTGTGATCAAACCGGCGCTCATCACGGCGGATCGTGCGGGGCGTGAGGTGGTGCAGCGGCGGCTGAATCGCATTGAGTATCAGAACACGATCAATGATCTGCTGGCGGTGGATCTGGATTTGAAGGACTTGCTGCCGGAGGATCAGCAGGCGGGTGGTTTTGATAACAATGGTGAGGCGCTGGCGGTTTCGACGGAGCAGATGCAGGGCTACTTGGCGGCGGCACGGCGGGCGATTGATGCGGCCATCGTCACGGGTGATCGGCCGAAGACGGAGACCTTCAAGGTGGACTCGACCCGGGAGGTGAAGCCGTATTTCGCCGATGGCACTTACAGCCTCGTGGATGGCCGGGTGGTGATCTTCACCTCCTCCGACAACTCGTCGTATTCCAAGGTGTCCACGCGTGATCACCGCATCCCGGTGCGCGGGCGGTATCGCTTCCGCTTTCAAGCGGCGGCGCATGATGCAGCGGATCGTCTGTGGTTCACCGTGTCGGGATCGAGTTTCGCCGGGCTGGAGGCAACGCACAAGAATCTGGGCTACTATGAGGTGAGTGCGGAGCCGAAGATGTTCGAGATCGAAGCGCTGCTGGAGGCGAAATCGGCCATTCAGTTCTTCGCGCTCGGTTTGCCGGGCTATCTCAAGAAAAAGCCGGGCGTGGTGTATCCCGGTGTTGGTTTCGGCGAGGTCGAGATCACGGGGCCGCTCATTGAGCAATGGCCGCCGGAGAGTCACACGCGATTGCTCGGCACCACTGACCTCAAAACGGGCACGCTGGCCGATGCGGAGCGCATTTTGAGCGGTTTTGTGCCACGGGCGTTTCGCCGTGTGGCCGAGGACGGTGAGGTGGCCCGCTTTGTGTCGCTCACCAAGTCACTGCTGGAGTCCGGGCGCAGCTTTGAAGAGAGTTTGCGCGCAGGTTTGATCGCGGTGCTGTGCTCGCCCAATTTCATCTATCTGCGTGAAGCATCGCAGCCTGACACTACGCGCATCGCGGCAGCAGAGCTCGCCGTGCGCTTGTCGTATTTTTTGTGCAGCGCTCCGCCGGATGATGAGTTGCTGGCCCTGGCTGCCAAGAAGCAACTCAGCACGCCCGCCGTGCTGCGTGCGCAGGCCGAGCGCTTGCTGAGCAGCCCCAAGAGCGAGACCTTCGTGAAAAACTTCACCGGGCAATGGCTGCACCTGCGCCAGCTCAACGACACCACACCTGACGAGAAGCTGTACAAGAAGTTCGACGAGCTGCTGCAAGTGAGCATGCTGTGGGAGAGCGAGGGCTACTTCCGCGAGATGCTGAAGGCGGATTTGCCCATCGAAGACCTCCTGGATGCCAGGTGGGCGATGCTGAATCAACGACTGGCCGAGCACTACGGCGTTGCTGACGTGACGGGGCTCGATTTGCGCAAAGTAGCGTTGCCCGCCGACAGCGTGCGCGGCGGGGTGCTCACGCAGGCGGCGGTGCTGAAGGTCACGGCGAACGGCACGACGACCTCGCCCGTGCTGCGTGGCGTGTGGGTGCTGGAAAACATCCTCGGACAGCCCACGCCACCACCGCCACCGAACACGGCTGGCATTGAGCCGGATATTCGCGGCGCTGAGACGGTGCGCGAGCAACTGGCGAAGCACCGCAACGTGGAGAGCTGCAACGTGTGTCACCGCCAGATTGATCCGCCAGGTTTTGCGCTGGAGAGCTTTGATCCCATCGGCGATTATCGTGAAAACTACCTGCGCTGGAATGTGACCAACGTGGAGCACAACTGGGGCAGCGTGGTGAAAGGTGCCCTAGTGGACAGCAGCGGCCAAACGGCGAGCGGTGAAGCCTTTGCCGACATCCGCGCGTTCAAGAAGCTGCTGCTCGCACGGCGGGCCGACTTCGCACGTTGCCTCACGGAGAAGCTGCTGAGCTATGCCCTGGGCCGCGAGATGGGCTTCAGCGACCGTGCGGCCATCGACAAGATCGTCGAGCAAACCCAGACGCAAGGCAATGGCCTGCGCACGCTGATTCACGCCATCGTGCAGAGTGAAACCTTCGCCACCCGCTAACTTGCCCACTTTATGAAACCGCTCTCTCGTCGCACTTTTCTCCGTGGATCCGGCGTCAGCCTGGCGCTGCCGCTACTGGAAGCCATGCTGCCCTTGCGCCTGCGTGCCGCTGCTGAGACCGCGCCGCGCCGATTCGTCGCCATCAACATCCCGCTCGGCTTCATTCCGGCCAATTTTTTCCCTGAGCAAGCCGGAGCCGACTATGCGCTGAGCCGTTATTTGCAGCCCGGTGAGGCGTTGCGCAAAAAATTCACCGTCTTCTCCGGCACCAGTCATCCGAGCGTCGATGGCGGCCACTCGGCTGAAAAATCCTTCCTCACCGCCGCGCCATTCCCTGGTGCGCGCACCTTCAAGAACACCATCTCGCTGGATCAGTTCATCGCGGCGAAGATTGGTGACCAAACCCGCTTTGCCTCGCTCACACTCGGCGAGAAGACGCTGTCGTGGTCGGCCAATGGTGTCGCTATTCCACCGGAGCAATCAGCCGCCAAAGCCTTTGCCAAACTTTTCCTCACAGGCTCGGCCCAAGAGATTGCCAACCAGCAGCGTGACCTGCGAGATGGCCGCAGCATCATGGACGCGGTGCTGGATGATGCGAAAGCGATGGAGCGCAAAGTCAGCGCTGCGGATCGTGACAAGCTCGATCAATTCTTCACCGCTGTGCGTGAAACGGAGCAACAGCTCGCCAAGACCGCGCAGTGGAGCCAAACACCGAAGCCTGAAGTGAAAGCCAAGCCACCGGGCGAAATATCGTCCATTGACCTCGTCGGCACGCTGCGGGCGCATTTTGAAGTCATGCGTCTCGCGCTGGAAACTGACAGCACGCGCCTGATCACACTCGGCAGCACCGGCTATGGCAACGTTCCGCGGATTCCCGGCGTGCAGCTCGGCTACCACGGCCTCTCGCATCACGGCAAGAACCCCGACATGCTGCGCCAGCTCGAACTCATCGAGCAGGCGACCATTCAGGCGTTCTTCGACTTCCTCACGAGCCTCAAGGACAGCCAGTCAAACCTGCTCGACCACACACAAGTGCTGCTGGGCAGCAATCTGGGCAACGCCAGCGGGCATCTAACCACGAACCTGCCCATGCTCCTCGCCGGTGGCGGCTATAAGCATGGTCAGCACCTTGCTTTTGATGCGCGGAACAATTACCCGCTGCCCAATCTCTTTGTGAGCATCGCGCAGCGCATGGGTGTGGAGACAGACAAGTTTGCGACCAGCACAGGAACGATGCGCGGGCTGGTTTAACGCAGCGCAGCATGCACCCATGCGCCTATGTCCCGCGCGGCAGCATCGTCCACGCTGGCATCACCCAAACACTCCGCAGCAGTGAGCTCATCACGTTTGGCGATGCGTCCGGTCTTCCAAACGTGAACGCCGAGCGGATATGGGCCGACTTTGCGGGGATCGCTCCAGGTATGGATGCCGAGGGTGTTTGGATTGACGGCGGCGGCGATGTGCATGGGGCCGCTATCGACGCTGATGCAGAATTTCGCCTGCCGCATGACCCAAATCAGCTCCGGTAGAGAGGTGCGGTGGCTCCAGTCATGAATATGAGTGCCGGTGGGACGAGCTTTGTCGTCTGTCATGCCGACAAGGACGACAGGATGCGGTGCCAGGGCGTCACAAAGTGCCTGCAAGGCCGGGTTGGAGAGTGATTTGCCTTCACCACGCGACCACGGGTGCAAAACGATGACATTTGTGAGTGATTCCGGCCAGTCAGCGGGCGGTGTGCCAGGAGTGAGATCAAACGTGATGTCTTGAGGCTCGATTTTGATGCCTAGCGCACGTGGAAGCTCCAGATAGCGATCCACAGCATGTGTGCCGGCATCAACGGACACGGTGTGGTTGTAAAACCAGTGCGCGCCTTCACGCGCATCTGAAAGTCCGATGACGCACTGTGCCCCACGCCAACTACTGGTAAGACCGCTGCGCAGCAGGCCTTGGAAATCGAGGACGATCTCGGGCTCTTCACGCGGCAGCAGCATCCAAGTGCGACGCCAGTTCCAGAAACGGAGGAGGCCGGGAAGGCCGCGAAAAGTCTTGCGGGGAAACGGGATGACCTCGTCGATGAGCGGGCTGCCTTGCAGGATCGGCATCCACTCGGTGTTGGCAAGCCAGCGGATTTTCAGATGCGGATGAGCATCACGCAGCGCCTTCACAGCGGGCAGGGTGTGGACGATGTCGCCCAGCGAGCTTGGCTTGATGATGAGCGCGGATTTGAAGTCGCGCAGGCTGGGAAGCTGGCGCGTGGCGGCGCTCATTTGCCCAAAGCGAGGCGATCGGCGAGCAGCGAGGGCAGGCCAGCTTCGCGGATTTTGCTCTGAGCGGTCTCGATGTCGTATTCGAGGCGGCGGATCGTGATCGTCTGCGCCTGGACATCGTAGATGGCGTAGGCGGCACGCCAGTCACCATCACGCGGCTGGCCGACGCTGCCAACATTGACGAAGTATTTCACGCCGCGTTGTAGCATGACATCGGTGCCACGGGCGGCACGCACGGCGTCATCCTTTTCAAAGATGCGCGGCACATGCGTGTGACCGTAGAAGCAGACCTGGGTGAACTGGTAGCTGAAGCTGGCCATCGCATCGAAGCGGTTGGTCACGTAGCCCCAGTTGCCAGGGGAATCGAGCGTGGCATGGACGATGGTGAAGTCACGCACCTGGCGTACCAGTTTCAAATCGCGCAGCCACTGGCGTTGTTCTTCGCTGAGCTGTGAACGAGTCCAGAGAAGAGCGTTCTGGGCCAGCGGGTTCAATTCTTCGAGCGAACTCTCGCTGGCAGCACCTTCATCGTGATTGCCGCGCACCACAGGGCAGCCCATGTCACGCACGGTCTGCAGGCATTCGACCGGATTGGCGGCGTAACCGACGATGTCACCCAAACAGACGTAATTGGAACAACCCTGCTCCTGAGCGTCCCACAGAACGGTCTGCAGGGCTTCCAGGTTGGCGTGAATGTCTCCGAAGATGGCGAATTTCATCGTCTAGGTTGGCGGCGATTCGCGCATCTTCGGGACATGAGCCGGGAAATCAAGCATTTCGGCTCTGGAAAACCACCTATGTCTCATCGTTGGCTTGAAACGACTGCTTCCGGAAAAGCAAACGGGGCGGATCACCCGATCCGCCCCGTCGCTTGATAGAGTCCAACAGCCAGAAGGAACCACTATTTGAAATGTTTGACTGAACCGTCTCCAGTTCGTTGTCTGGTGGTATTCTTCCACAGGCCGGAAACAATACGTCAGGTGGTCGTAAATGAGTTGTAAGCTGGTTGTAAACCCGGCTCTCAAACGACCGTCGTGATGCGCTCGTAATACCGGAATTCCAGGCCCTCCAACTGCTCAACGACCTCCTTGAGCTGGAAGAGATGTTCGAAGGGTGGCAATAAAACGTCGCCTTCGTAAGGTTTGGCAATCCAGGTGAGGTAAAGACCATCGCACTGCGGCAGCAGTTCTTCAAAAACGCGGGCGCCGCCGATGACGAAGATGGTTTCAGCATCGCCGCAGACCTGGGGCAGTTCGGAGACATCGCGGATGACGGTGATGCCCTCGCGGGGCTGCATCGTGCGGCTGAGGACGATGTTCTGGCGGCCGGGGAGCGGGCGGCCGATGGAGTCGAAGGTGGCGCGGCCCATGAGGATGGGGTGGCCGAGGGTGGTGCGCTTGAAGAACTTCAGATCTTCGGGGAAATGCCACGGCAGCTTGCCTTCGCGTCCGATGACACGGTTGCTGGACATGGCGACGATGGCGATGAGGCGCGGCATGGCTGGCCGAATTTACCAGAGATCGATGGGCTGATGCGGCTCGGGGCGGATGATTTCAGTGCCGGGGATGCTTTCAGTGAAGCGGCGGGTGAACCACATTTGGGCGGGTTCTTCGCCGTGGACGAGGAGGAGTTTTTTCGGCTTTACCTTCTCGATGTATTCGGCGATCTGCTCGCGTGAGGCATGGGCGCTGAGGTCGAAGCTTTCGACACGGGCATGCAGCGCCACAGCAGGGAGGTCACGGGAGAGTTTGATCATCTCGCCCGGTTTGGCGTTGCGAATCTTGTAGCCGGGGGATTCAGGATCGGTGTAGCCGACGAAACAGACGGTGTTGCGCGGATTATCGAGGAACTTTTGCGCGAAAGTGTTGGAGACGGTGTGCTCGGTCATCATGCCGCTGGAGAGCGCGTAGAGCGTGCGCGGGCTGGAGATGATCTCCTGGCGTTTTTTGCTTTTGCGCGGCACGAGCATTTTCATGTCCTCCAACAGCCGGAAACCGGGGTAGCTGCGGCGGCTGCGTGAGGCATAGTGATCGTAAAGGACGGTGATCTTGGTGCTCAGGCCGCCGATGTAGAGCGGCATTTCGGGGATCAGGCCTTCCTGATGCAGCTCGTGCAGCATGAGCATGACCTCCTGCGTTTTGCCGAGGGCAAAGACGGGAATCATCACGGCACCGCCAGCTTCGTGCGTGTCGCGTATGACGCCTGCGAGACGTTCTTTTTCGGCCTTGCGGGAGAAGTTCTCAGGGCGTGCGTAATCGCCACGCGTGGTTTCGGCAATCATGACGTCGATGCCGCTGGTGGGGAAATCGGCGGCGCGGCAGATGGTCTGCGCCTCGAAGTTCACATCGCCGGTGTAGAAGAGCGTGTTGCTGCCTTCGCGGATCAAAACGCCGGTGGAGCCAAGGATATGGCCGGCATCGAACATGGTGGCTTCCAGTTCGGTGTCCGGGATGGTGAACGGGCGGTCGATGTCGCGATAGATCCACTGCGCGCGGATTTCATCGAGCTCGCGGTGCGTGAAGAGCGGATACTCGGTGATGCTTTCCTCCTCGCGCTGCTTCGTCATGACGTTGACGGAGTTGTGCAGCATGGCGGATGACAGCTCGCCGGTGATCTCGGTCATGAGCACCGGCGTGTTTGGCTGCTTGCGCTGCAGCACGGGCAGCGAGCCGATGTGATCGTGGTGTGCGTGGGTGATGACGATGGCGTTCGCCGCTTTGTGCGGAAGCGGGCCGAAATCAGGCAGGGCATCGAAGCCCGCTCGTTTCGGGTGCATGCCGGAATCCAGCACGACACGATGATCCCCGGCTTCGAGGAGGTAGGAGTTGGCGCCGATCTCACGTCGGCGCGTCAGGTTACGGAAACGCATGCAGTTTTTTTAGGGGGAGGGCGATACTAGGGTCTCGAAGGCCGTGCACAAGGGCGAACTTGGCCTTCAGACCTTCCTGCGGCCCGCGAAACGGGCAAACACCGTCGATGCAGCCATAATCGCCGCCGGAATCGTAGGCGGGCACCAGATGAGGCTGGACTGGAAGGCGAGGAAGCAGATCACCAAGGCGGCAAAGATACAAAGCCCGCCACGGAGAATGGATTTGGGCCGTGGTACGAAAAAAACAAGCCATGCTCCGGCCAGACCCGCCACTGCCCAGACGATCCATTGCACCATGGGTGGAAGAAGCCGCAAGCGCGGCATGGCGAGCACTTGGGCCAGCGCCTGCGCATTTAGGCGTGCCAGCCCACCGGGGGAATCGTCATCGGTGCCGATCACGATGACTTTGCCACCAGAGAGATGCTGCTTGTCCTGAGGTGACAAAGCCTCGGCCATTTCCACGGTCATCAGATTGAGCGCATCGACCTCGTGGAAGGTTTGCTTCGCATCCACCGCCAGTTCACCTGACAGAGACAGCGGCACAAACGTGCCATTGGAAAGGTAGGCGCCGGCTCCGGGCCCCAGCAGCAGCCGATGCGTGGCATAGGGTGTCCGTGTGAAACGTGCGAGGGCCTGGGCGAGGACACTGGGCCGGAGATGCCCGCTCTCCTGCACGGCGTAGGGCAGCATGACGGTGCCGTCTGTTTTTCGTGTGACGGTGATGCCGAGCTCGGCCTGCCGACGCATCAAATCATCGGGCGCAGCAATCAAAGCGCCCAATGGTGGCACGGGTTCGATGCTGCCCTGCACCTTTTGAAAGTTCGGCAGCGAATCTTCAAGGCCACCGAGGAACGCCGGGGTTTCGCGACTGGTGGCGATCTGGGCTTCGACACCGAGGACCGTGCTCGGAAACGGCATCAGAGCCTGGGCGGCTTCGCTCACGAATTCCGGCGAGGGTTTGCCCCATGTGAGGGTCTCGGGAATGACGACGACTGCAGGGTCGAAGGGCTGCAGTCCTTTGAGCACCATCTGCCAGTCGAGCGGACGCGGTGGCCAGCCGGCATACTCAGTCTTGTCCGCCACCCGCATCTTCACGAGAACCACGGGTGCAGCAGCCTGCGCATGGTCAGCGGCCATGACAAAGCGCTCGCGCGCATTGGCGACGAGGAAATCGAGGAACAGCTCATCCACACGTTGGAACCGGCCCGCCTGGTGCTCGCGATCCAACCACCAACCGAGACTGGCAAGCAGGAGGACGAGAATCAGGGCACGGATCATGGCAAGCGATGCCCGGTGGATCGTTCCCGGTTAAGACGCGGAAGTCTCGGCCGGAATCTCGGTTTCGCGCTTGTCGGCGGCGAACTTGAGGCGCTTGAGTTCTTCGTCGTGGGAAACCTTGACGATGTCGCCATCGCGGATGTCGCCACGCAGGAGATGCTCGGCCAGCGGGTCTTCGATGTTTTTCTCCACGGCACGGCGCATCGGACGCGCGCCATACTGCGGATCAAAGCCCTCCTTCATGAGGAACTCGCGGGCGCTTTCATCGAGGGTGATGTGGATGTTTTTCTTCTTGAGGCGGGCGACGACCTTGGCGACTTCGAGATCAACGATCACATTGAGCTGCTCCTTCTCGAGCATGCGGAAGATGACGATGTCGTCGAGGCGGTTGAGGAACTCAGGCTTGAAGAACTTCTTCGCGGCCTCGGTGATCTTGCCCTTGATGCCGGCGTTGTCGGCCACGTCCTGCTGCATGGCCATGAAGCCGAGGGTGGTCTGGCGCTTGATGGTTTCAGCGCCGACGTTCGAGGTGAGAATGACGATGGTGTTACGGAAGTCGATCTTGCGGCCGAAGTTGTCGGTGACCTGGCCTTCTTCGAGGATCTGTAGGAGGAGGTGCATCACATCAGGATGCGCTTTTTCGACTTCGTCGAACAGAATGACCGAATAGGGCCTGCGGCGCACAGCTTCGGAGAGCTGGCCGCCTTCTTCATAACCGACGTAGCCGGGAGGTGCGCCGATGAGACGGCTGGCCGTGTGTTTCTCCATGTATTCAGACATGTCGATCTGGATCAGCGCATCGGACGTGCCAAACATGAACTCGGCCAGGTTCTTCGCGAGGAAGGACTTTCCGACACCGGTCGGGCCGAGGAAAAGGAAGGAGCCGATCGGACGACGCGGATCCTTCAAATCGGCGCGGGAACGGCGCAGGGCCTTGCTGATGGCGATGACGGCCTCGTCCTGGCCGATGACCTTGCCCTTCAACTCGGCTTCCATCTTGAGGAGCTTCTCGGCCTCCGCAGTTTCCATGCGCTGAAGCGGAACACCGGTCCATTTTGAGACGATGGACATGATGTCCTCCTCGGTGACATCGACGATGCGCTCCTGATTCGTGCTGCGCCAGTGTTCAAGCACATCATCAAAGCGTTTTTTCGCATTCTTCTCACGATCACGCAGATGGGCGGCTTTCTCGAAGTCCTGCTCCTTGATGGAGCCTTCTTTTTCAACGCGGATTTCCTCGATCTCGGCCTCGATGACCTTGAGTTCGGGCGGCCGCGTCATGGCGGCGATGCGGGCCTTCGATCCGGCCTCGTCCATGATGTCGATGGCCTTGTCAGGAAGGAAGCGGGCAGGCAGGTAGCGGGAACTGAGGTTCACGGCGGACTTGAGGGCGTCCTCGCTGTACTTCGCCTTGTGGTGCAGCTCGTATTTGCCGCGCAGGCCGAACAGAATCTTGATGGCATCCTCGACGGAGGGCTCCTCGATCTTCACACTCTGGAAGCGGCGTTCGAGCGCCGAGTCCTTCTCGATGTACTTGCGATACTCGTTCAAGGTGGTGGCACCGACGCATTGCAGTTCGCCACGGCTGAGAGCAGGCTTGATGATGTTGCTGGCGTCCATCGCGCCTTCGGCGCCGCCGGCACCAACGATGGTGTGCAACTCGTCGATGAAGAGAA
>NZ_JAXMIH010000013.1 GCF_034366625.1 Prosthecobacter sp. | reverse complement strand
GCACGTCTAATTATGACACTGTCGTTTACCAAATCGAGCGAACAGGGTGGCGGTGAAACCGCGCAGCTTGCCGGTGTGGTGACGCTGGCAGCAAGGGGGGGCTTGGCGGGAGGGACGGCGTCAGCGGAGGAGGGGGGCATTGTCGGCTGGCGCGGGGCATCCTGCGGCTGTTCTTGGGAAGGTTCATTCAAGAGGGATGGTTGCGTGCTGGCATTGCCAGACCAGCGACGATCCAAATCGTTGTCATAAACCGACTGCACATATTCGGGGTTTACCCGTGCGGATTCCCACAATTTCACCATGACCACGCGGACCACGGTGGCGATCATGACCACCAAAGCCATGCAGCCTAGCACGGTGGCGATGGCATTGACCATGGCTTCACGACGCCGGGCGCGGCTGCGGCGTGGCGTGTCATTGTCAGCGATGCTCGGATTGGTCATGGCAAACACGCGTTGGTGGAGCCGAAGGCGGGATTTGAACCCGCGACCCTCGCATTACGAATGCGATGCTCTACCACTGAGCTACTCCGGCTTGAACGTGCGATTGAAGTCTTTGATTATATAGGGGAGGGCAAGACCTTGTCATTTGCTTTCTTTGAATGGCTGAAAAAATCATTGGACCGAAGTGTGGATGGGATGTCTCCAGACCTGCCCATGGCCCCAAGTGAACGAGCTCCTTCTTGAACCCCGCGCTTTCGCTGTCATACATGACGAGATGTCCGCTCCAACCACCCCGGCGCTTCCCGGAACCCCTTATGGTGAATTCCTTGCTGAACAGGAGGAAATTCAGCGTTTGAAGTGGCTCGCCAGCGAACGCGAGGGCCATGACATCGGCTTTGAATTTGCTCTCAATGAATGGGCGCGGAATCACCGCGCGGAATGGCGTGGCATGCGCAACCAGCTTCAGCGCCAGCAGGCTTGATGCCGTGTCAGCCTGCGTGCCTGCCGGGCAACATTCCGGCCGGTTCGGCGTTATGCTTTCGCCATGATTCGCCGAATTGTTTTTTCCGGGGCGTTGCTGTCGCTGCTGTCTTTGCCGCTCCATGCCGCGTCGCGTTCCAATGTCCTGTTCATCATGGCCGATGATCTGCGGCCGGAGCTGGGCTGCTACGGCTCGGTGGCGGTGACTCCGAACCTGGATGCGCTGGCGCGTCGCGGCGTGCTCTTCAGGCGGGCTTACTGCCAGCAGGCCGTCTGCAATCCCTCGCGCTCTTCCATGCTCACTGGATTGCGTCCAGGAACACTCGGGCTGCATGTCAACGGCACGCATTTTCGTGAATTGAAACCGGATGTGATCACCCTGCCGTTGTGGATGAAAGAGCACGGTTACACCACCCGCTGCGTGGGCAAAATTTTTCACAACTGGCACACCAAGGAGCGCGGAGACCCACGTTCCTGGACCGCCCCCGAATTCCTGCACTACGCGAATCATGGCGACGACATCCCCCAGGTCAGCGGAACACTGCCGCCAAATCTGAGCACGCTTTCCAGCAACCTGCGCAAGTATGGCAAGGTGCCTATGTGCGAGTGCCGTGAGGTGCCGGACGAAGCTTATTATGATGGTCGTGTTGCCGCCGAGGCAGTCCGTGTCCTTGGTGAGGTCAAAGACAGGCCATTTTTTCTCGCTGTTGGCTTTTGGAAGCCGCATGCCCCTTTCAACGCGCCCAAAAAATATTGGGACATGTATGAGCGTGACAAGCTGCCAACACTCAATCCCGAGCGCCCTGTCGCAGCTCCTGAGATCGCCTTTCACCAGAGCACCGAGATTCTGGGTCCGCAGGAGAATCAGAAGCAGCCCACATCGGCCCAAGCGGCGGAAATGCGGCACGGCTATTTCGCCGGCATCAGCTACATGGACGCCCAGGTGGGGAAGGTCACTTCAGCTCTCGAGAAACATGGGCTGCTGGACTCCACCATGATCGTATTCTGGGGAGATCATGGCTATCACATCGGCGAACACGGATTGTGGGCCAAAACCTCGAATTTTGAGCTCGATGCCCGTGTTCCCCTCATCATTGCACCACCGCAGGCGAAGCATGCGGGGTCCAAAACCGACGCATTGGTCGAAATGATCGATCTTTTCCCCACCATCACTGCTCTTTGTGGCGTCCCGGATGCCCCTGGCCTTGAAGGCGTCAGCCTCATGCCCGTGCTGGATGATCCGCAGGCCAAAGTCAAAAACGCCGCTTTTACCCAACATCCGCGTCCCGCTTATCCGGACCGCACCCAGCGCGGAAGGCCAGAGGCGATGGGTGTGAGTGTCCGCACCGCAACCTTGCGGTACACCGAGTGGAGGAACTTTGACACTGGGGCCGTCCTTGCCCGCGAGCTTTACGATCACACCGGCGACAACGCAGAGCTATTCAACGTGATCGACCACCCGGAGGATGCTGCCGCCCTCGAATCAGCCCGACGTTTGCTGCACGACCAGTTCCCTCTCAAACCTTGATGAACAACCCAGTCTTCAAAAAAGCTCAACTTAGTGGTTGCCAAACACGTCCAGATTTTGTTAATCATATGGAAGCAGCATGAAAAATCGCTTTTTACTCCTCGCCGTCACCGCTCTGGCACTTTCCAGCACCGCTTTTGGAGACATCCAGTCTCCTCCCGGACATCACTTCACCTGGAGCCGGAAGCTCAGTCGTGGTGTGGGCAACATACTGTTCGGCTGGTTGGAATACCCCACGACATGGCGCAAAAGCAACCAGTCTGATGGTGCGATTGCCGCTGCTTCAGATTTTTTTATTGAGGGCACCAAGCGTACTCTAGTGAGAGCAGTGTACGGTGTTTATGAGACCGCAACTTTCCCAGTGCCGAGCTGGAAGCTGACCTACCGCCCGCCATATCATCACAAGGAAGTGTTGGACAACTGGTGGGGCTACACTGAGTTCCCGCCGGAGCTTGGTTTCCGTTCTGAAATTCCTTATTCAAGTTCCCAAGGCTGGTAATAGTCAGATAGTCATTTTCAAGGGCGCAGGCTGGCAACAGTCTGCGCCTTTTGTTTGCAAAGCGTGCCGCCTGCTGGCAAGAAAGCCGCTCCCCATGCCTGAAGTTCATCAGATCGACATCCATCACGTCGCCAAACTGGCGCGACTCTCCCTCACCGACGACGAGGCGAAGCGCTACGAATCGCAGCTCGACGGCATCCTCACCTACATCGACACGCTGACGCGTTACAATCTCGATGGCGTCGAGCCAACGGCGCATGCGATGCCGGTGTTTGATGTTCTGCGTGCGGATGAGGCCCGCCCCGGCTTCACGCAGGAGCAGGCGCTTTCCAATGCCCCCAAACGCACCGCCGACCAGTTCCAGATATCCAAGGTGATCGAGTAACGCCTCCTTTTTTCCGCTCTGATCCATGCTTGCCTCCTCCACCATCGCCACCCTGCGCAAACGCATCACCTCTGGTGAAATCACGCCGCGTGACATCGTCCTGGATGTCGCCAAAGCCATCGAGTCGCGCAATGCAGAGATCGGGGCTTATTTGTCATGGGATGTCGAAGCTGCGCTCGCCGAAGCGGACCGTGCGGATATATCGAAGCCGCTGGGCGGCATTCCCATCGGCGTGAAGGACAACATGAACGTCACCGGCCAGCCCTGCACCTGTGGTTCGCGCATTTTGAATGAGAATTACACTTCTCCCTACGATGCGGGGGCGATCCAGCGGCTTCGCGCCAGTGGTGCCGTCCCGTTTGGGCGGCTGAACATGGATGAGTTTGCCATGGGATCGAGCACGGAGAACTCCGCCCTTGGCGTCACGCGCAATCCGCGTGATCTCTCGCGGGTTCCTGGCGGTTCGAGTGGTGGCAGTGCGGCGGCGGTTGCCGGTGATCTCGCCATCGCAGCCCTTGGTTCTGACACGGGCGGTTCCATCCGCCAGCCTGCGGCCTTGTGTGGCTGTGTGGGCATCAAACCGACCTATGGCCGTGTTTCGCGCTTCGGACTCGTCGCGTTTGCCTCCTCACTCGACCAAATCGGACCCGTGACCAAGACCGTCGAGGATGCCGCCCTGCTTTTAAATTATCTCTGCGGTTACGATGCACATGACTCGACTTCCTTGAATGTCGAAGTGCCTGATTTTACGGCGGCGATTGGCCGGGACATCAAGGGGCTGCGCATCGGTCTGCCCAAGGAATATTACATCAGTGGTATTCACGCAGGCGTTTCAGCCAGCGTCCAGGCTGCGATCCACCAGCTCGAATCCCTCGGTGCCATCATCGAGGAGATCAGTCTGCCGCATACGGAACTCGGTGTGGCGACGTATTATGTGCTCGCTCCGGCGGAGGCTTCGGCCAATCTCGCCCGTTTCGACGGCGTACGCTACGGCCACCGCAACGGCAGTGCAGGGGATTTGATGGAGCATTATATGCTCTCACGTGCGGAGGGTTTTGGTCCCGAGGTGAAGCGGCGCATTCTGCTGGGGACCTACGTGCTCAGCTCCGGCTACTACGACGCCTATTACATCCGCGCTCAGAAAGCCCGCACGCTGATCCGCAATGACTTCACGGAGGCATTCAAGAAAGTCGATGTGATCGTCTCGCCCACCAGCCCGATGCCTGCGCACAAGCTCGGCGAACTCAAGGATAATCCGTTGGCCGCCTATCTTGAAGACGTGTTCACCATCCCTGTCAATCTTGCCGGCCTCCCTGGCATCAGCGTTCCCTGTGGCAATGTTGATGTGGAGGGCTGTGCGCTGCCCGTCGGGCTGCAAATCGTCGGCAAGGCGCTTGATGAAGCCACCGTCCTGCGTGTAGCGCACACATTGGAGCAGTCTCGTTGACTCAGCGAGTGAATAAAATGCGTCACGCTGATTGACAAAATCACTCACTCGTTTAGTCTCGTGGCCCGCTGCTTCCAAGCAGTGGAAACTGGTCAAGGATAACGCACCCGTAGCTCAACGGATTAGAGCATCTGACTACGGATCAGAAGGTTAGAGGTTCGAATCCTCTCGGGTGCGCCACTCATTATCAATAAATTGGGTGGATTTTATGATGCGATTAAATTAACACGTGGACACTTTCTGACTTTATCGTTGGCTCATTTTTGTCGGTGTAATCCCAGACTCTGATTCTACGACGACTTAGACAAGTGGCGGCCTCTAGCGAGGTGTTGCAGTACGCCATGATGTCGGCTTTCAGGTAGCCGGGCTGGGTGATGTCCCAGTGGTCGGTGCCGACGGGGATATGCTGCTGGAGCAAGAGGCCGGGCTTTGTCCCTCAGCGTCCGCCATTTGCTCACCGCCCCACCCAGCCTGCATGCGCGTTCAACAGCTTGATGGTGTGCTTGCGGCTGTAACCAAACTTGCCCACAGATCTCATCAATCATGCACGTGTGGCCTTGCCGTCCATGCCCGGCATCTCTTCTCGATGTTTTTTTGACTCATGGACATCGACTTGGGTTGCCGATGTCATGGCTTTTGAGATAACAGATGCCTCACAAAACACGGAGCAAGTTCTTGCCACCAAATTTCGACTCGCTAGGATTCCCGGCTTTACCAGCCCCGGACCAACCACCCGACATCAACCACACATGCCTCCATCCTTCCTGCTGCAAAACGGAATCGCCCTTTCGATCGCCCTGGCCATCGTGGGTCTCGTGTTCGCTCTGATCCTGATCCGTAAAGTCGTGGGATCTGATGCTGGCAACGAAAAGATGCATGCCATCGCCAGTGCGATTCAACAGGGGGCGAAGGCCTACCTCAATCGTCAGATCATGGCTGTGAGCCTCATCGCGGTGATTATCTTCGCGGCGATCTGGTATCTGCGTGATGGTCTGACCGCCGCAGGATTTGTGGTGGGGGCTTTGTGCTCCCTGGCTGCCGGTTACATTGGCATGATGGTCGCGGTGCGTGCCAATGTGCGCACGGCGCAGGCGGCATCAGTCAGCAGTCACTCGGCGCTGAAAGTGGCCTTCAACGGCGGTGCAGTGACGGGCTTGCTCGTGGTGGCGCTCGGCCTGCTCTCGGTTGGCGTGTTCTATCTGATCGTCAAGGGCATGACACACGGCTCCGTGAACGCCGGCAAGCATGCGATTGACTCCCTCGTCGGCCTAGCGCTGGGCAGCTCACTCATCAGCGTATTCGCCCGTCTCGGCGGCGGTATTTACACGAAGGCGGCGGACGTTGGCGCGGACCTTGTGGGCAAGAACGAACAGAATTTGAATGAAGACGATCCTCGCAATCCGGCGACCATCGCCGACAACGTGGGCGACAACGTGGGCGACTGTGCAGGCATGGCGGCGGACGTGTTTGAAACGTATGCGGTGAGCCTGATTGGCGGCGTGCTCGTGGGGCATCTGACCGTGGGAACCGATGCGGCCGTGATTTATCCCTTTGTGCTTTGCGGACTGGCCATCATCGCCTCATTGATCGGCATCGGCTGGGTGAATTTTGTGAAGCAGGAGGCGACGGCGGCTCTTGTGTGTGGTGTGGTGGTTTCCGGCATCATCGCCTCCGCCTTGTTTTGGTGGGCCACCTCCTCGATCTTCGGCGCTTCGCTCAAGATCGGCAGTCTCGACGTACCCAGCGTGAATATCTTCTACTGCGCGGCCATCGGCCTGATCATGACGCTGCTTGTCGTGTGGATCACGAACTACTACACCAGCACCCATCACAAGCCGGTGCGCATGATCGCGAAGGCCTCTGAAACCGGTCACGCCACGAACATCATCGCGGGCATCAGCATTGGGAATCAAGCCACGCTGCTGCCTGTGCTTGCCATCACCGCCTCGATTTGGTGCTGCTTTGATCTCGCGGGGCTGTATGGCATCGCGATTGCCGTCGTTTCGATGCTGAGCCTTTCCGGCATCATCATCTCTCTCGACGCGTTTGGTCCGATCACCGATAACGCGGGCGGTATCGCCGTCATGTCTGGGCTGCCTGAAAGTGTACGCAAGATCACCGACGAGCTCGACGCTGTGGGCAACACCATGAAGGCGGTGACCAAGGGCTACGCCATCGCCAGCGCCGGTTTGGCTGCCATGGTGCTCTTCGGCTCGTATGTCGAGGATTTGCAGGCCTTCGTTGGTCACAAGGTAAGCTTTGACCTGATGGATCACCGGGTCGTCATCGGCATGTTCATCGGCGGCCTGCTGCCATTCCTCTTCACCTCCTTCTGCATGAGTGCCGTGGGCAACGCCGCAGGTGCCGTCGTGCTCGAAGTGCGCCGCCAGATCACCGCGAAGCCTGGCATTCTCAATGGCACTGATATTCCTGATTATGCGCAGTGCGTCGGCATCGTCACCAATGCCGCACTGCGTCAGATGATTCTTCCAGCGCTGCTGCCGCTGGTTTTCGTGATTGGCATGGCCTACGTCGGCATGGAGGCGCTCGGCGGAGTACTCATCGGCACGATTGTCACCGGTTTGTTCCTCGGCATCTCGATGACCAGCGCCGGTGGGGCTTGGGACAATGCGAAGAAATACATTGAGGAAGGCAACCACGGCGGCAAAGGCAGCTTTGCGCACCAGTCCGCCGTCACCGGCGACACTGTGGGAGATCCCTACAAAGACACCGCCGGACCTGCCGTGAATCCGATGATCAAGGTGGTGAACATCCTCGCCATCCTCATCATCCCGATCATCTTCAAGAAATAGCCGCGTGGCAGTCTGGAATCAGCGTTTGATTCCGTGCGGCGTGGAAGCACTATAAGCCTTCACGTGACAGCCCAAAACGCCCAATCCGACAAGAACCTGCGCATCGCCATCACCGGCTCCTTGGTGGTGCATGCGCTGCTGTTCTTGGTTCTGGCATGGATGTTTGCCGGGGAGGCCGCTCGCAGGCTGTGGCAGCAGGCCACGGCACAGCCGAAGGAAAAGGGGGTCACGCTGCTGTTCCCGGAACAGATCATTCCCGAACCGCCGCCGATGCTGCCGCCTCCGCCGCCAGCGCAGAAAAAAGAGATCTACATCCGCACCGCGCAGAATGAACGCTCGGAAAGCGCGCCGAAGAACGCCGCCTTCATCTCCGACCGCAACACGAAAGCCGCCACGGTCAAAGCCCCGTTTCCAGACGCCACCGAGCCGCTGCCGACCATGGACGGTCTCAAACTGCCCTCGCGCGAGCTGGCAGATCGCGATCATCGTGATGGTGAACTCAAAGATGACGCGCGTCCCAAGACACCTCAGGGGGCGCCGGCCATGCTGCAGCCGCAGCCCGCTTCGCCACCGCGTCCGCCTTCGATCGTCAAACCCAAGGATGCCGCGCCACCACCGCAGCCGGTGGTCCCGCCGCAAGCAGTCGCCAAGGCGGTGCCGGAATCGACCCCCCTGACCAAGATGATGGAGGAAGCGGACAAGGCTCTGGCCAGCGTGGACAAGCATCGTCTCTCCATCGAGGTGAAGAGGGCCGAGGCCACTTCTGACACACCACCGATGCCACAGAAACCGGAACCGCAAACGCCCCCGGCCCGCGAAACGGCGCAAGCCATGCCTGAATCGCAGCAGCAGCCGGTTCCGAAGGCTTTGCCGGTGATGGATGAGCCGACCACGCGCACCACTCGCAATCAGGATCCCAATGCGTTCACGCCGTTCACGCGCACCACGCAGACGAAGGGCACCATTTCCAATCGTGGTAGCGAGGCTGCGGTCGATGCCGAGGAATCCCCGAAAGGCCGCTACATCCGCCAGGTCACCGGCCAGGTGGAGAAGAAATGGCATCTCTATCGCCTGCTGCGGCGCGATGGCGTCACCTACGGCAGTCTTGAAATCGTCTTCTACGTCAACAAAAAAGGCAAGGTGGAGGGACTTCGCGTGGTGAATGACAAGGAGTCCAACCCGGTGCTCACCGGCTTCACTTTGCAGGCGATCCGTGATGCGGTAATTCCGCCCATTCCCGCCGATGTGATCCCCACGCTCCCGATGAATGATCAGGAGCGTCTGAAAATTGAATACAATGTCCTCATTTACTGACCTCCTCCTCGCTCCGCATTTCTTTGCAGCCGCAGACAAGGCTGCATCCTCTTCAGGCATCCAGCTCGTTTGGGATTTCCTCGCCACCGGCGGCTTCGTCATGGCGCTCATCGTCCTGTGCTCCATCGCCGCGATCACCGCCAGCATCCTCACTTGGCTGCAATTGCGCGAGCGGGTCATCATGCCGAATGCCGTCATCAGCCAGTTGCGCTCCATTCCCAATTACGCCGTCAAAGGCGACATCCGTCCCTTGCAGGACTTTCTGGAGCGTGATGGCTCCATGCTCTCCCGCCTCGGCTCCATGGCCATCAGCGGCGCTTTCACCAGCAAGCAGGAATGCCACGACGCCTGCGCCATCAAGGGGCGCGAGGAGATTCACAGGCTGGAGTCCGGCATTCCGTTGCTGGAGGTGATGGTCACCGTGGCACCACTGCTCGGGTTGCTAGGCACCACAGCCGGTCTCGTTGGCATGTTTTCTGCCTTTGGCACGGGGGGCGATGGTTCTCCTGACACCGCCGTCATCGCCCATGAGATCGGTGTGGCGCTGCGCTGCACCATTGCGGGCCTGTTCGTCGCCGTTCCCTCGGTGCTCATGCACACCTACTTCGTCCGGCGCGTCGATGCGCTGGCCGTGCGTGTCGAATCCATCATGCAGGAGACCATCCAGCATTTTTACCAGCACTTTGAGGTGCAGCGCCCGAATTCCTGATCCCTCGCCCACACCGCCGCCATGTACCTGCGCCCCCGCCGCCGTCCGGTGCCGATGATCCCCATCGTGTCGCTCATCGACATCATGGTGATCCTGCTGATCTTCTTCATCGCCACCACCACCTTCAAAAAAGAGAAGACGCAGGTGAAGATCACCCTGCCTGAGTCCAAGTCACTTGGCGGGGCCACGCAGGCTCCTGAATCACGCATCGCCATCAGCATCACCAAGGAGCAGAAAATCTTCCTCGACGGCAAACCCGTCGGTCTCGACAAGCTTGCCATTGCCATCACCTCGCTGAAGGACGCCAAGCCGGGCATGAAGCTCGAACTCCAGGCCGACACCACCGCCGCGCTCGGCGTTCTCGTCAAAGTCTGGGATGCGCTGCGTGAAGCCGGTTACAGCATCAATGACGTGCCGGCGCGCATTCAGCGTGCACCGGGTTCGTAACCGGGTTCACCAGAACGCGGTTACCTCTTTGCCTTCGTGTATTTCACGTATGGCTCAAATTTGTAGTGCGTCGGTTTGATGATGCCACGTTTGCCGAAGATGGTCGTCGCGCTTTGATCAGCCTCGAAGCCCGGATGGCCGTGCCAGGCCCATTGCCAGCCTTCATTGGCGATGAACAGGCCGCCGCGCTCATGACCGTCACGAAGGATGCCGGTGGTGGTCTTCAAACGTTCGGGTGCCACGTAATAGATTCCCGTCGGCGATTGTGCCTCCGCCTGATACAGACCGGCGGGGAGTATGAATTTACCATCGTTGTGTGTGCATTCCACCGCTTCGGCCACAACGATGCCCGGCGTTCCCGCTGGACAGCGCTCCAACTCGAAGGGAGCACACGAAATCATCACACAAGGAGCAAGGAGGCAGAGCAGCAGGTGTTTCATAGCCGGTGGTGGTTGGAAGTGGTGGAGCTAAGGGGATTCGAACCCCTGACCTTCTCATTGCGAACGAGACGCTCTACCAACTGAGCTATAGCCCCATGTGTTAAACAGGTCCGATGAGCAGGACGGCCTCGTCGTGCGTCGAACTGTTGGCGATTATGGGGTGTTCAATCATTCCGGCAAGCTGATTTGTCGGTGTTTGGAGAGGAACGAAAAGGTTTCGTTGCAACGCGGGCTATCAACAGATCCACAGGCATGTCAGCGGTCCTTCCGAGTGGACCGTGTCGCTCAGAGCAGCGCCAGAACGGCCTCCAGATGCTGTTCCGGCTTCACCTTCTCAAGGATGGCGGCGATCTTGCCGTCCTTGTCGATCACAAACGTGCTGCGCTCGGTGCCCATGTATTTTCTACCATACAGGCTCTTCTCCACCCACACGCCGTAGGCGTTCACGATTTGCCGGCCCTCATCGGCGATGAGCGGGAAGGGGAGCACATGCTTTTGGATGAATTTCGCATGGCTCTTGATCGAGTCCGTGCTCACCCCGAACAGCAGCGCCTTCTTGGAAATCTGTTTCCAGCCATCGCGCAACCCGCAGGCCTGCTTCGTGCAGCCCGGCGTGTCATCCTTGGGATAGAAGTAGAGCACCACACTCCTGCCTTTGAGCTGGCTTAATGTCACGTTGTCACCTGCCAGATGGCTGCCGCCGATGACGGGCGCGGTAAAGTCGGGTGCTTTGGAGTTGAGTGCAGGTTTGCTCATGGCACCGATTTACGCCGCTTCAGGCGCCATGGATGCCCAGCGCATGCGCCATCGTCTGCACGAAGCTGTAAAACAGCCACACATAAAACGCCCAGCCGATGGCGATGAACAGCACGATCATCGCGAACAGGATGGCGAGGCTGGCGTAGAAGCGCAGCGTGCTGCGCTTCACCTGGTCCTTCTGGCCGGCCTGCCAGGTGGTGAGGAGGCGCAGATTACGGGTGTTGGATTTGAAGAACGCCGAAGCGGCGGCACCCAGGCCTGGGACGAGGCCGATGAGAAAGTTGATACCCATGTTCAATGCCATGCGCAGGAAGACCGGGATGGAGACGCCGCTGCGCAGTGCATCGAGCAGGATGATGACGCCCGCGCCCGAGGCCACGGTGTCGCCGACGCCGGGAATCAGCGCGAGGATGGGATCGAGGCCGATTTTGAAGTTGGTGCCCGGAATGCGCAGCAGCTCGTCGAGATACTTCGCGAGGATGCGTGCCGTGGCCCTCTCGGTGGGATCTTTGCTGGCCGCCAGCCTCGCCGCGATGGGGTTGAGTGGTGGCGGCACCACTTCATCCACTTTGAGTTCTGGAGTCGGAAGAGGCATGGCGAGCTGGATGCTGGAATCGAGATTCTAGGATCGAGTGTCCAGCATCTAGGACTTGCTGGGCAGATCGACGAGCATCTGGGCGTTGCTGGGGTAGCGTTCGAGCAGGGAGATGACGCGCTGGATGGCCTCGATGGGCTTGTGGCCGGCGAGACCGCGGCGCAGCATGTGGATCTTGTCGAGCTGGAAGGTCTGGAGCAGCAGTTCCTCGCGGCGGGTGCCGGATTTGAAGATGTTCACGGCAGGGAAAACGAACTGCTCGGCGATCTTGCGGTCGAGCACGAGCTCCATGTTGCCGGTACCCTTGAACTCCTGGAAGATGAGGTCGTCCATGCGGCTGCCGGTTTCGACCAGCGCGGTGCCGAGGATGGTGAGCGAGCCGGCGGTGCGCGTGTTGCGCGCGGCGGCGAACAGACGGCGCGGAATCTCCAGCGCGCCGACACCAACGCCGCCGCTCATGGTGGCGCCGCTCTTCGCGGTGTTGTTGAAGGCGCGGGCCATGCGCGTGATGGAGTCCATGAGCATGAAGACGTGCTCGCCGCATTCGACGAGGCGCTTGGCGCGCTCGATGGCGAAGGCTGCGATGCGCGTGTGGCTTTTCACGTCCTGGTCATTGTTGCTGGCGAAGATTTCGGCCATGGGCAGGATGCGCTTGAACTCGGTGACTTCTTCGGGACGCTCATCGACGAGCAGGATCATCAGATGCACGCCAGGATGGTTTTCAGCAACGGCCTCGGCGATGTGCTGGAGCATGGTGGTCTTGCCCGCACGTGGCGGGGCGACGATCAAACCACGCTGGCCGCGTCCGACGGGCGTCATCATGTCGATGACACGCGTGGTGAGGCGGTCTTTGCCGGTCTCAAGCTGGTAGCGCTTGTTGGGATTCACGGCCTTGAGTTCTTCGAACAAGGGCAGGTCGCGCATCAAATGAGGATTGCGTGCGTTGACCTCGGTGACTTCGGTAACCTGCGGCCCGCGGCTGCCTTTGCACTGCACGCCGTTGATGTGCATGCCTTCGCGCAATCCGTATTTGCGGATGAACTCGGGCGCGATGAATGCGTCCTGCGGATGCTGGGCAAACGAGCGGTCCCGCTGGCGCAGGAAGCCGTAGCCCTTGGGGGACATTTCGAGAATGCCATTGGCAGGCTCCGGCGGCCCGAGCGGCTTCTCTGGCTCAGGTTCGTGGTGCTGGATGCCCTGGGCCTGATGATGCGGCGCTTCACGCTCACGATGGCCGCCATTCGGGCTGTTTTGTCCGCTCGGCTCGCGGCCGGAACGACGCTGGGCGTCACGCTCGGCGCGGCGCTGTTTCCAGCGTTCAAACTTGGCCTTGCGCCGCTCCTTGGCCGTCATGGGACGGGGCTTGCCATTTTCATCGAGAACCATGTAGCGCGGAAGGCCGGATTCACCGCCAGAGGCGTCTGACGCGTTGTCCTCGTTCTCCTGCTCGTCATCAGCATCCTCATTTTGCGCGACGGCTTGCGGTGCTGTGGCGGGTGCAGGGGCCGCAATGACGGGCGGCGGGGCTTCGACGACCGGAGGGGCAGGGACGACCACCGGTGCTGGAACCGCAGTCACTTCTGCAGGGGCTTCGATTTCAACAGCGGCGACTTCGGGCGCTTCGATTTCCGCAGGCTTCTTCTTCGCGGTCTTACGTGCCACTTTGGCCGCAGGCTTTTTCACAGCGGCTTTTTTTGCAACGGCTTTTTTGACCGGTGCTTTGCGCTTGGGTTTGGTTTCTGCGACCTCGGCAATGAGTTCTTCGGACATAAAAGGGAAAAAGAGGAAAGGGTTAGTCGAGCTGGTCGGCGATGGCGTCGTCGATCTCGAAATTGGCGTGGATGTTTTGCGAATCGTCGTAGTCGTCGAGGATGTCGTAGAGGCGGATCAGGGACTTGGCGGTGTCCACGTCGCTGATGGTGACGGTGGTCTGCGGCTGATAGATGAGGTTTTGCGCGCGCGGGGTAAGACCTTTTTCGCGCAAGGCGCTGCCGACCTGAAACAGTTGGTCGGTGGCGGTATAGATGGTCCAGTCGTCGCTATCTTCCTGGATGTCCTCGGCACCGGCTTCGAGCGCCTGCTCGATGACTTGATCTTCCGTGGCGGCGGCTTTATCGAGGCGGATCTCGCCGCGGCGCTTGAAGAGATAAGCCACGCTGCCGGCATCGGCAAAGGTGCCGTTGTTCTTGGAGAGCAAGGTGCGGATGTCGTTGGCGGAGCGATTACGGTTGTCGGTGACGATCTCGATCATCATGGCGACGCCTCCAGGGGCGTAGGCCTCATAAAGGATTTCTTCGAGCTGGGCTCCCGCAAGTTCACCGGTGCCCTTTTTGATGGCGCGGTCGATATTGTCGTTGGGGACGTTGGCAGCGCGCGCGGCGAGGATGGCGCTGCGCAGACGCGCATTGGCGTCGGGGCTGCCGCCACCGTGCTTGGCGGCGAGGGTGATTTCTTTGGCAAGCTTGCTGAAAGCATTGCCGCGTTTGGCATCCACAATGGCTTTGCCACGCTTGATCTTGGACCATTTATTGTGGCCAGCCATGATGGGGAACGATGTCGGTTAAGGCAACGTGCGGCGCGGCCAGGACGGCGGCCATTCGTGCGAGGGATTGGAATTGTGGATGTGAAAAGCGGCCTTGCCGCGGTGTGTTCCGGGAGAAATGACGGCCACGCAACGAGTGCGGAGTCGCGTTTCATCAGCACGAGGGCTGGAGAAACTTCGGCAAGCCTGCCGGGAACAACACCAAGTGTTCACCAGATTGAGAGAATCTGGAACGGGCAGGAGTGTGTGGGAGAGCAGGCTGTCTTGCAAGATGTTTTTCATCTAGTGCATCAAGAATCAGGCTGAAGAGGCGTATTCGGAGCGTGATTGCGCGCCTCACAGCCTGGATCTGCCTGCCCGTCCTGGCGACGGCCGCCTTACCGTCGGCGGAACCGTTGTGGTCGCTACAGCCGTTCGCGTTGCAACCCGTGCCGGTCGTGAAGCAACCGGATTGGACGCGCTCGCGCGTGGATCATTTTATTCTGGCGCGGCTGGAACGGGAGCAACTCACGCCGAATGGTGATGCGGAGCCGCTGACGCTGCTGCGTCGTGTGTACTTTGATTTGATCGGCCTGCCGCCGCCGCTGGAGGAGATCGAGGGCTTTGAGATGTCGAAGTTCGCCGCTGTGGTCGATCAACTGCTGGCATCGCCGGAGTTTGGCGCGCGCTGGGGCCGCCACTGGCTGGATGTAGCGCGCTATGCGGAGACCAGCGGCAACACGCGCAACATGGCCTACGTGCTGGCATGGCGTTATCGGAACTATGTGGTGCGTGCGTTGAATCGCGACACGCCGTTTGATGAATTCATCCGCGAGCAGATCGCGGGCGATCTGCTGCCAGCGGCGAGTGATCCTGTGCGGCGGGATGATCAATTGCTGGCAACGGGCTTTCTGAATGTCGGTGTAAAGTCGCTCGGCGAGCAGGACAAGGATCTCTACGACATGAATGTGGCCGATGATCAGATCGACGCGACCTGTCATGCGTTTCTGGCCTTGAGCGCAAATTGCGCGCGCTGTCACGACCACAAGTTCGACCCCATCCCAACTGCCGACTATCACGCGCTGGCGGGAATCTTTCGCAGCACGCAGAACCTTTCAGGCGTGCAGACCAACAACGTGCTCAAGGAGGCGGAGGCGATGCCGCTGGGCAAAGACGGCATGCAGCGTCTTACGGCGGTGAAGCAGCACGAAAAGGACATCGCCGACATGCAGAAGGACTATGTGGAAGTGGCGAAGAAGCGCAGCACGGTGCGTGAGGAGCTGATCAAAGCCGGCATTGATCCCGCCAAGAAGCCAGCGGCGATGCCGAAGGAGATGGCGGAGAAAATGGCCACGCTCGGCGTGCTCGAACAAGACGTGGCCGCATGGCAGAAGAAGCTCGCGGAGAAGCAAAAAAGCGCGCCCATGCCGCCACCGCTCGGTATGTCCGTGCGTGATGGTGAAACGCCCATCGACTGCCCCGTGTTCGACAAAGGTGAGATCAAGAAGCCGCTCGCGCCTGTGAAGCGCGGTGCTTTGTCGGCCATTCCGGTCAAGCTGGCGCCCATCGGCCCAAAAGAGAGCGGGCGTCGTCAACTCGCTGACTGGATCGCGAGTCCGCAGAATCCGCTCACGGCCCGCGTGATCGTGAACCGCGTGTGGTTGCATGTGTTTGGCCGTGGATTGGTTGATTCACCCGATGATTTTGGCAAAATGGGCATGAAGCCTTCGCATCCTGAGTTGCTGGATGATCTGGCGGCAAGGTTTGTGAAGGAGGGATGGTCGATCAAGGGTCTGATTCGTGAATTGGTGCTCTCGAGAACCTACCAGATGAGTTCCAGCACACGATCCGATGCGGCGCTGGCCCAAGATCCGTCAAATCTCCTGCTCTGGCGTGCGAATCGAAAGCGCCTCGAAGCTGAACCACTACGCGATGCGATGCTTCATCTTGGCGGCACGTTGGATCTGACGCCGCGTGAAGGATCGCCGATTGCTGACAAGGCGCAGGCAATCACGCCGCAGGGACGCGAGGTGGGGAGGAAACATTTTCTCAACGACCTCAGGGATGACACCACACACCGGAGCATCTACCTGCCCATCGTGCGAGGAGCGCAGTTGCCGATGATGCAATGCTTCAACGCGGCTGATCCCGGCCTCGTCATTGGCGGACGCTCCGCCAGCATCACGCCGGTGCAATCGTTGCTGTTGATGAACAGCGATCTGGTGATGAAGCAGGCTGAAGGCTTTGCGAAACGAGTCGCCGGGCAGTCTCTTGAAGATCGAATCGAACGCATTTGGAAGATGGCCTGCTGCCGCGAACCGACGGAGCGGGAGATTCAGACACTGCGTGGCTTCATCATGGCCTCTGGAGACAACACTGAGGGCTGGAGGCAGCTTTGCCACGCCGTGATGCAAAGCGGGGAGTTTCAGACCGTTTACTGACGCATTGATGAACGCCGCACTCACACGCCGTCACCTGCTCAGCGCTTCGGGCGCAGGTTTCGGCATGCTGGCGTTGAAGGGATTGTTTGGAAGCAACGCGCAAGCGGGGATGGTGAATCCGTTGGTGCCGACAAAGACACATTTTCCGGCACGGGCGAAGCGGGTGATTTTTTTGTTCATGCAGGGCGGGCCGTCACAGGTGGACACATTTGATTTCAAGCCGGCACTGACGAAGCAGCACGGCAAACCGGTGGCGAAGGACAGCCCGACGGTGTTCTACCAGTCACCGTGGCAGTTCAAACCGCGCGGGCAGAGCGGGATGCTGGTTTCGGACCTGCTGCCGAATATTGCGCGGCATGCGGATGATCTGTGCGTGATCAATTCGATGCACACAGACCACAATGCCCATCCGCAGGCCATTTTGCAGATGAACACGGGCAGTTTCGCGTTCACACGGCCGAGTGTCGGCGCGTGGTGCGTGTATGGGCTGGGAACGGAGAATCAAAACCTGCCGGGCTTTGTGACGATCAACCCCGCGTTCTCCGGCGGTGGGCCGGTGAAGTATGGCAGTGCGTTTTTGCCGTCGGTGTGCGCGGGAACGCCGATCGGGCAGGGTGGTGGAGCGAGTGCAACGGCACCGGAGACACCGCTGAAGGACATCCAGCTTCCGTTCATGAAAAACTCGCGCATGGATGTGGCGGCGCAGCGGAGGCAGCTTGATTTGGTGCAGGCGCTGAACCGGCAGAAACTGTCCCAGGATGGCAGCAATGAGGCGCTGGAGGGTTTGATCACTTCGGCGGAACTCGCTTTCAACATGCAGCGTGAGATGCCGGAGGTGATGAACCTCAATCAGGAGAGTGTGGCGACGCAGGAGATGTATGGCATCGGCGATGGGAAGCCGACGGATCAGATCGGGCGTGCGTGTTTGATGGCGCGTCGGTTTGCTGAGTCGGGCGTGCGGTTCATTCAGGTGAACCACGAGTTTTGGGATGATCACACGGACATTTTCACCGGTCATCCGAAGCATGCACTGGAGACGGATCAGCCGGTGGCGGCGCTGCTGACGGATCTGAAGCAACGCGGGTTGCTGGAGGACACGCTGGTGCTCTGGGGCGGTGAGTTTGGCCGTCCGCCGCTGCTAAACAAGAACAAGGGCCGCGATCACAACAACGTGGGTTTCACGATGTGGATGGCTGGTGGTGGAGCGAAGCCGGGCATCCGGTTTGGCAGCACGGACGAAACAGGCGCGAAGGCGGAGCAGGACAAGGTGCATCTGCACGATCTGCACGCGACGATGCTCCATCTGCTGGGACTGAATCATGAAAAACTCACGTATCGCTACGCGGGCCGCGATTTCCGCCTCACGGATGTGTTTGGCGAGGTGAAGCGCGGATTGATCGCCTAGCGCGAACTTTTCTTGGTGCTCTTCGTGGCGGGCTTGTCTGCCTGAGCCGGCTTCTCCTCGATCTTGTCGTCAAGTTTCAGCACTTTCGGTGGCGTGGGAGCAGGACCATCCCAGAGGAAGTGTTCGAGGCGGATCTTGGTGGCGCGTTCACGTGCTTCAGCAGCACGATCCCCCGGCCGCTGGGCGATCTGTTCCGCCAGACGTGCCGCAGCCTCCCACTGGCGCGAGGCTTCGAGGAGATCGACGCCGAAGAAGCCTGCCTTGGAAAACCACACGTAGTCCGCCGGACTTGCGGGCGGCGTCATGTCGGCGGCGCGCAGCACGTTATAACAGGCTTCGAGCGCCTCGGTGTCGCGTTTGGCATCGTGATGCGCCGAGGCGAGCGTGAATCCGGCTCGCGCCTTCCACATGAAGGGCAGCGAATGGTCGGCGAGAAATTCATCGAGCAGGTCGGCGGCGGCATCCAGGCGCACGGGCTCGGTTTTGCCAAGCAGCAGCAGTACTTCCGCCTTTTCGCAGATGGTCATGCGCCGTTGTTCAGGGTCGAGGGATTTCATGGCCAGAACCTTGTCCAGGGCCGCAATGGCGGGCGCGTGATTGCCCTGAAGGCGTTCGGACAAGGCCTGCTGCCGCCGTGCTGCCACGGCGAGCGGCCCGCTCTTTTGCGCGAGTTCCTCCCAGATCGCGAGCGCTCTGATGCGGCCTTCCGCGCTCATCACCGAGGATGCGGACATGGCGGCGAAGTAGAGCGCGGTCTCCGCGTGCGGCGTGTCGGGGTAATCACGTGCGATGATCTCGAACTCGGTGCGGGCGTTGGCAAAGTCTTCGAGCCGGTAATGGGCGCTGGCGATTTTCATGCGAACCTCCGTTAGCAGGGCGCTCTGCGGCCAGGCTTTGAGGAAAGCAGCGCCTTCGGTGACAAGAGCTTTCAAATCTCCCGCCGCATCATGCAGCCAAAGGCGTGTGTAATCCATGCGCTGCCGCTGGGCGGGCGTGAGCTCGGCGGCCGTGGCGCTTTCGAGTGTCGTCCTTGCGTCCTGGATGCGCGGTGGCACGGACAGAAGCATCCATTCGGTCAGGGCAATGCAGGCATCGGCGAAGCGCGGATGGTTTGGGTAAGCGCGGATGAAGGCGCGCAATGCCGGCTCCGCCTCAGACTTGCGTCCGGCCGCCAGGAACATGGCTTTTTCGAGTTCCAGCGTGGCGGCGGAGTCGTTGCTTTCTTTGCCAACTGCGGCGGCGTTCGTCACGATCTCGAGCTGGCCGAGGAGGCTTTGATACAAGGTGAAATCACTGGCGAGGATGGCCGTCATGGCGGCGTTGAACAGCGCACGACGGCGTTCCGTAAGCGTGGTGGCGACATTGGCCGCGTTTTGAAACAACTGCAGCGCCTGCCGATGTTCTCCTCGTCGGAACAGAATGCTGCCGGCGGCGAAATCGACCGTCGCCGAGGCGGTGCTGAACTGCTTGCGCCACGCTTCGGCGAGCGTGAGCACGCGTGCATCGATGTGGTGATCCGCATGGATTTCCATCGCCCGGCGCATCGCATCGCTGAGGCGCGGATGACCGGGATGAAGCTGGATCAGGGCTTCAAGCAGACTGACTGCCTCGTCATCGCGTTTTCCAGCGGCAAGCCACTGCGCGGTGAGATAAATCGCGTGGCCGCGAAATTCGGTGGTTGCTTCAGCGAGCGCGGGCGGCGGATCGGGCTGCTGCTGCGCTGCGTTTCCGGCGGAAAGCCAGCGCAGCACGGCTTCTGGCAAGGTGCGCGGCTCCTTGAGATTTTGATGCGCTTTATCGAGCAAAGCGAAGGCCTCCAGCCACAAACGGCTGTCCGCGGTGGCATCGAGAAACTTCAGCAGATGATCCTGCGCCTGAGCGGCCTGTTTTTGCCGCAACAAAGTCTCGGCCTGGAGCAGGATCGCCGCCTGATGCATACGTTCACCGCCACTGGTGGAGGCAAGAACGGATTGCAGGGCGTCCTGGGCGGGAATGATCTGCCCGCTTTGCAGCAAGGCGCGCGCGCGCAGGTAATGCGTGGCGGCATCTCCGGCGGTTGCGGAAAGGGCGGCTTCCGTCCTGCCTTCGTTGATACCGATCTCGGTTTGCAGCAGTTGCGCATGGTTGCGCAGCGATTCATCGGTTGAAGTCAGCAGCGGGGCGATTTCTACATGCGCGGCGGCATTGTCACCGAGGGCGGCGAGGATCTGCGCCAGCAACAGCCGGGTGCGCGGCTGTTGTGGTGATGTATCCTCTTCCGTCAAAATTTTGCGTGCCGCAGGCAGATCGCCGGCCAGAGCCAGGGCCTGGCCACGCCAGAAAGATTCGTCATTGAGATCATAGGCCTCCGCCAATGCCAGCACACGTGCGCTCTCTTCAGCACGTGTCCAAGCCTCGGCGGCAAAGGTGGCGATCTGCCGTGTCTCGACCCGCGTCCAGCCTTTGCGCTTGAGCAGACGCTCCGCCTTCACACCGGCGACCGCAGGGAGACCGTCGGCCAGCGCCTGACGGGCGGAAACATATTCAGGCGCCTCATCCAGCCCTGCCGCGAGGAGCGCTGCGGGAAGAGCGAGGAGGGTTGTGATGAAAAAAAGTCTGCGTGGCCAAGGCATGCGGCGCAGACTATCGCATCAATCGACGCACGGCAAAGAACAATGCCGGTCAAAACTGCTCGACCAGATAGCGGATCAAATCGGTGGAGGTGACCATGCCAACGAGCTTGCCACCATTGATGATGGGCAGGGAATGGAACTCGCTCTTGGCAAGGATCTCGGCGGCCTCGCGGACGGTTCCGGTTTCAGCGAGGGTGACGGGACTCTTCTTCATCACCTGCTCCAGCGTGAGGGTGTGGTCAAGCGTGGCGTCCACAGTGCGTTCGTCGGTGTTGAAGGCGTCACCAAAGCTGATGCGGAGAATGTCACTCCATGTGATGATGCCGATGAGCTGGTCGCCATTTACGACAGGAATGTGATGCACGCCATGCTGATGGACGAGGGAGCGGACTTTCGAGAGCGGATCGCCATGGTGGACGGTGATCACGTTGCGGGACATCAGGTGGGAGATCGGATCGTTGCGCTTCATAGGTTGGTGCTGGCACTGTGCCGAGCGCCGCACAGCGTGCTCCGCCTGGCTTGGGCATGCGTGGCTGCATGTTGCGGGGAAAACGAACTCCCCGCGACGCGGCTGCATCGCGGGGAGAACTTGAAATGAGGAGCCTGAAATTCGTGATCAGTCAGGGAGGTCGCCGCCGCCGCTGCCACCTTCGAGGCCTTGTCCGGTGAGCGTGCGAGGTTTCGCGCGGGTGGTGATGCCGGTTTGTGCTCCTTCACCGACGGGGCGAACTTGGGCTGCACCTGAACTGCGGGTGATCGTGTAATTCGTCGCACCGTGGCCGTTGGTCTCGCCATTCGCATGCTGGCGGAGCAGGTCGAGCGGGACGAGGCCGCTGACTTCGCCGACGGAGGGGCCGGTGCCGTTCACCGGGCCGCCCATGGAGATGTCGCCGGGAGTACGGTCCACGCTGCGGCGACCGGTATTGTAGAGAGTGGTGCGGGTGCTCACGATGGCTCCGGTGCTGTCGCGGAGAGTGCTGGTCACGCGGGTGGAGGTGTCGGTGGCGACGACCGCGATTTCTGTGGTGCCGATGACATTGCCATCGGCGTCGGTGTCCTGCACCACATCAAGGCGGGCGCGGTTGCCGTTGCTGTCTGTGCCGGTTTGCGAGACGACCATTTCGCCCGTTTCCTGGTCTGGACGCGTTTCAGGGGCACTGTCGGCGGTAGAAGCGCTGCCGCTGCCAAAGAGGATGCGGGAGCCGGACTCCACCACGCGCTGGGTGGTGGAGGTCAGATTGTCCACATCGGCATCCGTGCCTTTGCGTGCGTTGCTGCCGCCACCACGAATGTCCGTGAGGCCGTTGGAGCCGGTGATATGGGCGGGAGCCGTGGGCGTGCGTTCATAGTTGTCCGCATCTGCAAAGGGGTCCGTCACTCTGCTGGACACCTTGGGGCCAGGATTGCCGGGCTGGTGAAACACGTCACGGAAGCCCTCCACGCCACCGAATGAACCGCGCAGCGATCCGAGTGATTTCAGACCTTCGGCGATCTCGCGACTCGCGAGCAGTCCGGCGGCAGTTTTCGAGTCGAGGCCTGAAGCAGGCGGTGACAGGCGCGTGGCAGGCTTTTTCACCGACACAGACGGTTTGGCGCTACTTTTTGGCATTGCCACACGCGGGGCGGCAGAACGCAGCGGCGGCGGGGGCTGAGTGGCGTTCAGGAGGTGCGGCAGCACGCTGCGGGCGATGCCGATGATCTGGCCCGCGTTCACGGAGCGGGACGAACCGTTGGAGGCGGACGGCACGGAGCGCGTGGAGGGCTTGAAGCCGTTGAAGTTCGGCTTCTCGGCGTATGCCGAGGCACTGACGGCCAGGGCGAGGAGGAGGGTGAATTTCGTTTTCATGGGGATGACTTGGTTTGAGTGTTTTGCGACCTCGATAAGGGCCGCGTCATCCCCTGTCTGGCAGGGCGCGAAGGGACGTTACAGGTTCCGCGAAAATATTTTCGCCCCGGTCTAAAAGGCGGCTCGCAGGGCGTCCAATTCGCCCTGGATGGCCTCCTCCGTCGGATTGGTCAGCGTGTCAGCCACGGTCTCACGGAGGACTTCGGCGAAACGCTTTCTCAAGCGGTGCAACGTGACGCGCAGAGCCTCGGGCGTGAGGCGCAGATGTTGCGCGGCTTCCTCCTGGGTGATCGCGGCCTCGCCGTTGAGCGGAGCCAGCAGCGGACGCAGCGTGGCGAAGGTCTGCTCTTTTCCGGCGGCGCTTTGTTCCTTCGCGAGGCGTTGCATGGCGGCTTCGAGCAGGGAGAGGGCGCAGCTTTTCTCAAAATGACGCTCGGGTGTGTCGTTATCGCTGCCTGCGGCCTCGAAGCCGTCGTCTTCGGCCATGACTTCGAGCGAGAGCAGTTCCTGGCCGCCACCGCGCTTCTCGGCCTGCGCCTTGCGCCATTCGCCGCGCTGCCAGCGTTGCAGAGCACCGAGGAGAAAGCTCCTCATGCGCCCGGTTTCAGCCTGAGCCTTGGCAAAGAGGTCTTCTTCGAGCAGCGAGAGGAAAAAGCCCTGCGTGGCATCCTGCGCTTCCGCCGCTGCCAGGCCGCGATGGCGCAGGAAGCCATAGATCGGCCGCCAATAGAGTGCGCACAGTTCTTCCAGCGCGGCACGCTTGGCCCGTGGATCAGACGCGGCACGTGCTCCGGCCACGAGACTCCAGCGCGTGGCGGGGAAGGGGGCGTCGGAACGGGAAGTCATGGCGGCAAAATAACGGGCGTGGGAAAAATGACGAATGACGAATGGCGGACAAGCCCTTAGTTTTCCACCGAATTCAACCACCAGGTCTTATGATTGAAGTTCTCATTGGTCTGCTCGTGCCTGTGCTCATTGTGGGCGCGATGATTTTCATCTTTGTCCGGCGCGGGCTGCAAATGCGCGAGTTGTGCGAGCATGGCGTCGAAACGACCGGCCAGATCGTCGAAAAGCGCGTCGTGAAGGCCGGCAAGTCCACCTCGAAGCAGTGGAAGATCGTCTATCGCTACACCGACAGCGCGGGTGCCACGCATAGTCATACCTCGGTGGTTTCCATTGAGGCGTATCAAAACCACGAGGAAGGCGGGCCGATCCAGGTCGTCTATTCCGCCAAACGTCCGGTCATTAGCGCTCCGAAATACCTGGTCGATCAGGCCCGCAAGGCGCTGGGGAAATGATTTTTTGTAACGTTCCGCGATCCACTGCCAGAAAGCCTCGTGAACATCCACCTCACCATGAAACACATCGCTCTCATCCTCCTCGCTCTCGCCACCGCCGCCTCAGCGCAGCAGAAACTCGTTCCCACCAAGGACGCTCCCGGCATGAAGGATTATCCCGGCATGCCGCGCTACGAAGGCAGCACCATCGTTCTGCAATCCGAGCAGAAGTTTGGCGAACTCGGCCTGCAAATCGGTGGATTGAGTGCTCCGAACTCGAATGATCCCAAGGAGGTGCGCAAGGTCGAGGGCCGCACGCATCGCAGCACTTATTTGCTGCTCAATCTTGGCGCGGGTAAGCGCAGCACGCTCGAAATCGCTCGCAATTACGAGATGGCCTTCAAGGAGGCCGGATTCGCCGCCATCTGGTCCGGTGGTGATCGCGAGATCCGCAACGGACCGCCGCGCCAGTATTATGGCGTGCCGGAGCTCGATCACCAGCTAATGACCACGGGCTTGAAGGAGCGCCGTTACTTCTGCATGGAAAAGGGCGGGCTGTTTGCCGCGATCTTCATCGCCGCGCGTTCGTGGGATCATCCGATGCTGCCCAGCTCGGAGGCGAACCCGTGGAAGCAGCACGTCACCATCCCGCAGGAGTCCGTCGTGATTCAGGTCGATGTGGTGAACACGCGTCCGATGGAGGAGAAGATGGTGCATCTCTCCGCCGCTGAGATGCAGAAATCCCTCTCCAGCAGCGGCAAGGTGGCCATCTACGGCATCCTCTTTGATTTCAACAAGGCCGACATCAAACCCGAGTCCGCGCCGACGCTCGCCGAGATGGCATCGCTCCTCAAAGCCGAGCCGAATTTGAAAGTGCTCGTCGTCGGCCACACCGACAACGTCGGCACCTTTGAATTCAACGAAGACCTTTCCAAACGTCGCGCGAAGGCTGTTGTCGCTGAACTTGCCGCCAAACATGGCATTGCCGCCGAGCGCATGCTGCCACTAGGAGCCAGCTTCATGGCTCCAGTGACGACGAACAGCACGGAAGAAGGCAGGGCGTTGAATCGGCGTGTGGAGTTGGTGGCGCGGTGAACCAAAGTACTCATGGGCTTTAGTCCGTGAGCGTTAATTGAGCGGGCTAAAGCCCTGCACTACTTTCTTCCAGTCATGCCCGCTTCATCCCTGATCTCCGGTCTCGATCCGCAGGCGCTCTTTGCGCTGAGCGCGGATGAGGCTTCCGCGGCAGCCTGGGAGCCACCGTCACTCGAAGAAGTGGCGAAGTTGTTTCCGCAGTGGCAGGCGCGGCGGTTGCTGGGACGCGGCGGGATGGGCGCGGTGTATGAGATGCGGCAGCAGGAGCTGGATCGGTTGGTGGCGGTGAAGCTGCTGCCCATTGAGGCGAGTCGTGATGAGCATCAGGTGGAGCGTTTTCGCCGCGAGGCACGCACGCTGGCGAAGCTGCGGCATCCGGGCATCGTCTCGCTGCTGGAGGCGGGGATTTCGCCTGCGGGGCATTTCTTTTTTGTCATGGAGCATGTGGATGGCAGTCCGCTGAGCCAGCTCATCGCGGACGGGAAACTGGACGCGGCCAAGGCCATCGAAATCGTGCGCCAGGTGTGCGAGGCGCTGGCCTTTGCGCATGCGCAAGGGGTGATTCATCGCGACATCAAACCTTCCAACATCCTGATCGACTCCGCAGGCCGCGCGAAGGTGGCGGACTTCGGGCTGGCACGTCTGGAGCAAGCGCAGGCCGTCGGAGCGCTGGATGTTTCGCACACCGGCCAGTTCATGGGCACGCCCGACTACGCCGCGCCGGAGCAGGTGCGCGATGCGGCGCATGTGGACCATCGCGCCGACATCTACAGCCTCGGTGTGCTGCTGTATGAAATGCTCACGGGTGATCTGCCACGCGGCGTTTTCCAGCCGCCTTCACGCAAAGCGGGCAGCGACACGCGGCTGGATGATGTGGTGCGTCGTGCGATGCAGGAACGTCCCGAGGATCGCTATCAGGCCGCCGCCGAGTTGCAGAAGGACATTTCGAAATCCTCGACCTCTTCAAAGGCCTGGCTGTTCGTGTTCATTCTCTTGCTTGGTGGCATTGGCGTGTGGTTGTGGATACAGCCGGTGCCGGTGATTCAGATTCCAGCGCCTAAGCCTGTCATTGAAGTGCCTAAACTGTCGGTGGCCGAAACTCCGAAGCCAGTGGTCGTTAACACACCGACTCCAAGTCTGCCTGCACCTCCTGCTCCGGCTCCCAAGCCGGTGTCGCCGCCTGTCATCACGACCTCCAGTGTGCAGGTTTGGTCGCTGGACAACGTCTCACCGGCCTTGCAGCCACCGACGGAGCTCATGAAACAACCGTGGCAGGATGCGGTGCTCACGGCTAGCGGCGGTGCGGTGCTGTATCCTAATGGCAGCGTCTCACTCTGGCATGAGTCGAAGCCGAATGCCGTGCGGCGGGCTGATTTTCCCGCGCAGGCCATTGCGAGCAGCGGGAACGACATTCTCGCGCTGGATCGCGAAGGACGGCTGCATGACCTCGGCTCCTCGAAAGTCATCACAGACGGTTTGAAGGCCGTTTTTTCCTCCGCGAAGCCAGGATTCGCCGCAGCGATGACTTCAGCCGATGAACTGATCCTGCTTCAGCTCGACAACAACACTCGCTCAGTGCTGCCGAAGCCAGCAGGCACGATTTCGCAGCTCTCAGTGGCCGCTGATGGCATGGTCTGGTGTTTGCTGACCAACGGCGATTTACAGCGCCACGATGGAGCCGCGTTCGTGGCGGCTCCGCAGCAAGGAATCGCGAAGGCAGCCCAGTTTCTCACGGGTGAGGGTTTCACCGCCATCGTCGAAGAAAATGGCCGCTGCACGCTCTGGGGTGAAAAGGTGCCGGACAGCCCGCAGCGATTCCGCCTGCCTGCGGGCACGAAAAAACTCGTGGTGGGTCCGCAGACGCGCATGGCGGCGTGGTGACGTTCAGAGCAACTCCACCACCACCGCGCTGGCGTTGTCTCGGCCGGATTCAGCCACGGCATACTCGACGAACCACTGTGCGCGTGTTTTACCCTCTGGCGATTGATCTTCGGCGAGCATGTCGGCCAGCCGGTGATCCCAGATGCCGTCGATGACGCCATCGGTGCAGAACAAGAAGCGGTCACCGCTTTCGCAGCCGACAGAGCCGATTTGAGGCTCGAGAGACTGCCTGCCTGCGCCGAGCACCTGCATGAGGATGCTTTTGCGCGGATGCTCGCGCGCCTGGCGCTCGTTGAGCTGGCCATGGCGTTGCAGCCAGCCGACGTGGGAGTGGTCGTCGGTGAGTTGTTTCATTTTGCCACCTTTGGGCAGCCAGTAGATGCGGCTGTCGCCGATGTGGGCGAAGTGCAACCAGCCGGGGGTGAACCAGCCAAGGCTCAGCGTCGCGCCCATGCCGCGGCATTCATCGTAGTAGCGGCCGAGTTGGAGCAGTTCTTCGTGAATGCGGTGAAACAGCTCCTGCAGCACATCACCATGCCCGGCGGCGATCTGCTGCGCGGATTGTTTGAAGCTCTTGGGCAGCAGTTGGGTGATTTTTTCAGCGGCGATCTTGCTGGCAAATTCACCGGACTTCGCGCCGCCCATGCCATCGCTCACGGCGAAGACGAAGTCGCCGGCATCGAGGCTGGACTCGCCGAATTTGCCGAGGTAGCGCAGTTCGCGGGCGTCGAAATTCAGACAGAGGAAGGTGTCCTCGTTGTTCTGACGCACGCGGCCGGGGTGGGTCATGCCGGACCAGCGGAGGTGGTTGGGTGGTTGGTGGGGGCTGGAGTCGCTCATGGAGCGGGCTTTTGGGGCGGTGGGTCGAGGATGGTGGCGAGTTCGAAGTCGATGAGGCAGAAGCGGCCGTCGCTGTGGCGGTAGGTGACGTTGCGGGTGAAGGGATCGTCATGGCGGACGCCGAAATCGCGTTCGAGGGCGCCAAATAGGTCTTTGAGTTTCGCCTCATTGATGCGCTCGACGAGGGAGCCGCAGTTGGTGGTGACGAGATAGAGCTGGTCCTCGTGGGCTTCTAAAACGCGGGGTACATAATTACAGCCGCGTTCTTCCAGCGTGCGCAGCACGCGCACTTCATTGGCGAAACGCTCCGCGGCATTGCTGCCACGGAAGTATTTATGTACGCGGCCGTCGTAGCCGATGCGGACGAGGGCGCGCACAGTGTTTTTGGCTTCTTGCATCTTTGCAGACTCTCCTGCGTGGTGTTGGCGTGCGCAAGGAGCATAGCCCGTTCGCAACGCGTCAGGATGGGGTTGCGGCAGTCGTTTGTGGATGCTCAAGACATCTGAAATGATCCTTTGAAAAATTCATCTAGCATCTGGCATGCCGCGTGCTCTTTTGCGCCTCGCCGACGCCCGGGGAGGTTTATCGCCCTCTTGGAAGGCAAGAACCACACACACGCAACCATGGCCAAATACAAACTCGAATACCTCTGGTTGGACGGCTACGAACCGGTCCGCAACCTCCGCAGCAAGACGCAGCTCAAAGATTATGCCAGCTTTCCGAAGCTGGAAGAATTGCCCGACTGGGGCTTTGACGGCTCTTCCACCCAACAGGCTCCCGGCGGCAGCTCTGACTGCGTGTTGAAGCCTGTGGCCGTGTTTCCTGACAGCACCCGCAAGAACGGCGTGCTGGTCATGTGCGAAGTTTACAATGCCGATGGCACTCCCCACGCCTCCAACGACCGCGCCACGATCCTTGACGATCCGGACGCTTGGTTTGGCTTTGAGCAGGAATACTTCCTTTACCAGGACGGCCGCCCCCTCGGTTTCCCCGAGAACGGTTATCCTGCCCCGCAGGGCCCCTACTACACCGGCGTCGGCTACAAGAACGTTGGCGACATCGCCCGTCAGATCGTCGAGGAGCACCTCGACCTCTGTCTTGATGCGGGCATCAACCATGAAGGCATCAACGCCGAAGTGGCGAAGGGCCAGTGGGAATTCCAGATCTTCGGCAAAGGCTCCAAGAGCTGCGCCGACCAGATGTGGGTCGCCCGCTACATCCTGAACCGCCTCTGCGAGAAGTATTGCGTGGACGTTGAATACCACTGCAAGCCGCTCGGCGCCACCGACTGGAACGGTTCTGGCATGCACGCCAACTTCTCCACCAAGCACATGCGTGAAGTCGGCGGCGAGCCTTACTTCCTCGCCCTCATGGCGCAGTTTGAGAAGAACTGCATGGAGCACATCGCCGTCTATGGTCCGGACAATCACATGCGCCTCACCGGCCTGCATGAGACCCAGAGCATCGACAAGTTCTCCTGGGGTATCGCCGATCGTGGCGCTTCTGTCCGCGTGCCGCACAGCTTCAAGAAAAACGGCTGGAAGGGCTACCTGGAAGACCGTCGTCCGAACAGCCAGGGCAATCCTTACCAGATCACCTCCCGCATTCTCAAAACGATCAGCGAAGTGCCGAAATAAGTCGTCACAGCTGTCATCACTTACGAAACGCCGTCTGGAAACAGGCGGCGTTTTTTGTTCTCGCGGCATCGTTTGCAATACCGGTGCCGTCCTGCTAGGTGGATTCGTATCCATATCCCCATGCCCACCGAACAAGACATCCGTACCGCCCTTGGCAACGTCCGCTACCCTGGCTTCAGTCGCGATATTGTGTCGTTTGGTCTCGTGAAGGGCATCCAGATCGAAGGTGCCAATGTCACCATCGAGATCTCCGTCGCCACGCGTGATCCGAACATCCCGCGCCTAGTCCATGAGCAGGCGATGGACGTCTTGAAAAAGGTTCCCGGCGTCGGCGAGGTGAAACTGAACTTCGACATCAAAGATCCGCCCGGTGCAGGCACCACCGCTTCGGACAAGCTCGGCAAGTCGAGCATTCCTGGTGTGAAGAAGGTGATTGCCGTCGCTTCGGGCAAGGGCGGCGTGGGTAAGAGCACGGTCGCATCGAATCTGGCTGTTGCTATGAGCCAAAGCGGATTGCGTGTCGGCCTGTGCGACTGCGATTTGTACGGCCCCAGCATCGCGCACATGTTCGGCACGGATGAGCGTCCGTATCAAAACGACGAACAGCAGATCGTGCCCATTGAAAAATACGGCCTCCAGCTCATGTCGATGGGGTTTCTGCTTGAAGACGCTTCTCCCGTGATCGTGCGCGGCCCCATCGCCACGCGTTACACCCAGCAGTTTCTGCGGCAGAGCGCCTGGAATGATCTCGATGTGCTCGTGCTCGATCTGCCGCCGGGAACGGGAGACATCCAGCTCACCATCGTGCAGACCGTCGCGCTCGACGGTGTGGTGATCGTCACCACGCCGCAGGAAGTTGCGTTGATTGATGCGCGCAAGGCCGTGGCGATGTTCCAGAAGGTCAATGTGCCGATTCTCGGCATCATTGAGAACATGAGCTACTTCCTCTGCCCGAGCGACGGCAAGGTGTATCACATTTTCGGCAAAGGCGGCGGCGAACACGAGGCGAAACGCCTTGGCGTGCCCTTGCTGGGCCAGATTCCGATCGAAATGGACGTGCGCGAGAGTGGCGATGAAGGCCATCCCATCGCGCTCGAAGACCCGACGAAGTCCGCGTCGTCGAAGGTGTTCCGCGAGATCGCGGCGCAGTTGAAGTAGTCAGTTTTACTTCGCCTCGACGGCCGGTTTGTCGCCGAGTTGAAGCGTCGGTGCCTTGGCGGTGTCACTGATGTTCAGCGCCAGCCAGTGGCCGTTGATCGCATGGGCAGGAAAACCGCAGGCCAGGGCGAATTCGCCGGTTTCATCGGCCACGAAGGAGAATTCGGCTTTCGTGAGAGAGAGACCCACTTCCGGCTTTGGCACGCCGGCACCATCGAAGTAGGGCTCGCCCATTTGAAGCTTCCTCGTCGTGTCTTTCTCCACGACCACAGCGCTATGCGGGATCGGGCTGGGATTGATGAAGGCCACCTCGATGGTCCAGTCCTTGGGAACCGTGAAGATGGCCTTGCCGTGCGAATAGCCGTTGAAGTTCATGCCGTAATTCGAGGCGCTGTAGGTGGCCACGAGTGTGATCTTCACTGTCTTCGGCTTGTCACCGAGCTTGAGGAAGTCCGCCTCGGTGATGCCAGCGAAGAGTTCCTTTTTCAGGCCGGGAATTTCCACGGCATGGGCGTCATGACCGGCGGGCGGTGCGGCGGGCTGCTGAGCGAAGGAAATCGAAGTGGTGAGCAGGAAAGTGGAAAAAAGTCGGCGGATCATGGTGGTGACGGATGGAAGCGGGCTTGGCTCTACGCGCAATGGACAATCAAACTGTCGCGCATGGAACGATGAATCTCGCCTTTCGCCAAAATATCCCCCAAGATATCCGCCACGTTCCCGTGATGCCCGGCGAACACCACCTCATGAGCGAATCGCACGATCTCTTCCTGGAAACCCTGCGGCGCTACGAGCGGCCTCTCATCCGCTACGCGCATGGTTACACGGGCGACCTGGAAGACGCGCGAGACATCGTGCAGGACGTGTTTGTGAAGCTCAGCCAGAACCTCGCCACGCTCGACCACGAGAGGCTCGCCCCCTGGCTCTTCACCGTCTGCCGCAATCGTGCCCTTGACCATCATCGAAAACATCAACGCCTCATCGTCATGGAAACGGAAACCCTCGATCTCGAAGCCTCCGCCGATCCCGCGCCCAATGACGCGATGGAAAAGCGTGAAACCGCCACCACCCTGCGCGAACTCATCGAAACGTTGCCCACACGGCAGCGCGAGGCCGTGCGGCTGAAGTTCATCGCCGGACTCGACTACCAGCAGATCAGCGCCGCCATGCAGACGAGCATCGGTAACGTCGGCTACCTCATTCACCACGGCGTCGCCGCCTTGAAGGCCAAATGGCAGGCGCATGACCAGCCGCAGACCGCGAAACTGAAACACGCGATGGCATGAACCCCAAAACCACCTTTTTGACCATGAAACCGGAACAAATCACCGCCTGGGCGCTCGAAGAAGCCAGCGCCGAAGAACGCCAGCAGTTTGAGGCGGAACTGCGCGACAATCCCACGGCAAAACAGACCGCCGAGGAGACCAAAGAATTCTGCCACTTCCTGCTCGCCGAATTGCGCGATGAATCACTCGCGCTCACGGATGAGCAAAGGGAACGATTGAAGACGCAGCCGACTTCTTCAGTGGAGCGACCTGGCAAACACAATCCTGCGCAACGCACACGCTGGCATACGGGTGTCGTCGTACGACTTGCGTTGGCGGCTTGTGTTGCCTTGGGTGGCTTTTGGACGTGGAGTGTCGTGCAGTCGCGTTCGACCAAGACGGAGGCTGTCGCGGCAGTGGATGTTTTGCGCCAGATAACCGTGAACATGCGCCGCAGCGAAGTGACCGAGGCTAAATCCGAGTCAGAAGTCCGCATCCTCGCGGAAAAGCCAGTGAAGGCGGTCGATCCGCTCAGCGGTCTCGTTGCTGGCAAAGAACTCGCGACCGCCCCGGCTCCTGTGCCCAGCCCGGAGATGCCGCGCATGCTGACGTTGAACGCAGGCCAGTCCACGATGACGACGAAGGATGTTGAGGAATTAAAGAAGATCCAGGATCAGCAGGCTTATGGCCTGACTTTTGGCGGAGCAGCGGCCATGCCTGCCACTGCGCAGCCCGGTTTGATCGCAGGTACTGGCGGCATAACCAGTTTCGCTGCTACGGGATCGAACAGTGTGACCGTGCCTGGGCAAATCGATGCCATTTTAGACACCACTGCCGATGTTGGTGGCATGACCAGGGTTGGCAATGGCACGCTGAAATTGGAGAAATCAGGCGCTGGCACGCTCACACTCAGCGGCAACAACACCTATACCGGGGCAACGACCGTCAATGCTGGCAGACTTACCGTTAACGGAGGAACCACCATCACTTCGGGGGGTATCGTCGCTGACAGCAGAACCATGCCGCCGGGGAACATTCCTTCCATGCTGACTGTGAGCGCCGGTGCTGCCAGCACGCCTGCGTCTCCGCCCGTCGTGATGAACCCGCAGCCGGTTGCTGGTGATGTGGGCAAGGGGCTTCTCCTGGCTGGCAGTTCGGTTGAAATCGGCAACTACGATCAGGCGATTTCGCAGTATCAAGATGTGCTGCGCACAGATCCTTACAACACCGCTGCCCGGAGTGGCATGGAGGCTGTCGAGAAAAAACGCATGGAGTATTTCAAAGCGGCTTATGACAACCAACGTGCCAAAATGCTGGCACAGGTGGATGAGCCTTGGGAAAACAAGGTGCCGAGATCGGATGCCTATTATCTCGGCAAAGATGTGAAGACTGAAGAGGCTGAAAGCATCGCCCGGCAAAAACAACACGACCCAACTTCCAACGAATCCTACACGCGCATCGTCGAGAACGAGCTGAAGGACGTGGCGCGGGAGCCGCTTTCGACGTTGTCGATTGATGTTGATACGGCTTCGTATGCGAACGTGCGGCGGTTCTTGAACCAGAACACGATTCCGCCTGCTGACGCGGTGCGGATTGAAGAGCTGATCAATTATTTCCCGACGGCGGAAGAGGGACCGGCACCTGATGCGAAGGAGCCATTCGGCGTGCGGTTGGAGCTGGCACCGTGCCCATGGCAGCCGGCGCATCGACTGGCACGCATCGCGATCAAAGGCCGCGAACTCGGCAACGAGCGCAAGGCGAGCAATCTGGTGTTCCTGGTGGATGTCTCCGGCTCGATGAACGAGCCAGACAAGCTGCCGCTGGTGCAGCAATCACTACGCATGCTCACCGAACAGCTCGGGGAAGGGGATCGCGTGACGATGGTGGTCTATGCGGGCAGCAGCGGCCTCGTTCTGCCGCCGACGAATGGCGAGAAGAAGAGCGAAATACTGGCTGCCATCGACAAATTGCAGGCCGGTGGCAGCACACATGGCAGTGCGGGCATCCAACTGGCCTATGAGCAGGCGGTGGCCGGTTTTATCAAGGAGGGCGTGAACCGCGTGATCCTTTGCACGGACGGAGATTTCAACGTCGGCGTCAGTTCCCCGGAGGAATTGGAGAAACTCATCACGAAGAAGGCCAAAAGCGGCGTCTTCCTGAGTGTGCTGGGCTTTGGCAGCGGTAACTTGAAGGATCGCACGATGGAAACGCTGGCCGACAAGGGCAACGGCAACTACGCCTACATCGACAGCCTCAGCGAGGCACGGAAGGTGCTCGTCGAGCAGATGAGTGGCACGCTCGTCACCATCGCGAAGGATGTCAAAATTCAGGTCGAGTTCAATCCGGCCGCCGTGCGCAGCTATCGCCTCATCGGTTATGAAAACCGCCTGCTGGCCAAGGAAGATTTCAATGATGACACCAAAGACGCGGGTGAAATCGGCGCAGGTCACAGCGTGGTGGCCTTGTATGAAGTCGTGCCCGCGAATTTGCCGCCCGGAGCCGGACCGCGGCCTGCGGTGGACAGTTTGAAGTATCAAACGCCCGCCGTTGCACCAGCCCAGCTCGCCGATGTGGCGAAAAGCGGCGAGATGATGACGGTGAAGCTGCGCTACAAGGAGCCGGACGGAAACACGAGCCGCCTGCTCGAAGTGCCGGCCAAGGATGAAGGCAAAACGCTCACGGCGAGTAGCGAGGAGTTCAAATTCAGTGCCGCTGTGGCCGGATTCGGCCTGTTGCTGCGTGATTCGGCCTACCAAGGCACGCTGAGCTGGGAAACGGTGCGCAGGCTTGCTCTTGATGGCAAGGGCACGGACAAGCTCGGCTATCGTGGCGAGTTTTTGCAGCTCATCGACAAGGCGCGTGGCTTGAAGGAAACGCGGCCGTGACGCATGAGTTTTGTAGTTCCGCCTTAAGGCGGTTCTGAGCCGGCTAAAGCCGGGACTACAATACAGCCATGCATCCGAGGTTGAATCGTCTTCGAGTCACGTTATGAAACCCGCATGGAACTCATCAACAACACTCCCAATGTCCCGGCGGCGGTCGGACCTTACTCGCAGGCGGTGAAGCAGGGCTTCTTTCTGTTTTGCTCCGGTCAGATCCCGATTGATCCGGCGGCGGGAAAGATTGTGGCGCAGGATGTGGAAGGGCAGGCGAAGCAGGTGCTGGCGAACATTCGTGCGTTGCTGGAGTCGCAGGGATTGAAGATGAAGGATGTCGTGAAGGCGACGGTGTTCCTGCAAAGCATGGCGGATTTCCCCAAAGTGAATCCGCTCTACGAAGCGGCGTTTGAAGGCCACAAACCGGCGCGTTCGACGGTGGCGGTGGCCGGGCTGCCGCTGGGAGCGCTGATCGAGATCGAGGTGATCGCGGCGCTCGGTTGATCACCTCAATCTACAAGGCGCGCCGGAGGAAGGTTTTTTCCTCGGGAAGCAGCAGCGCGGGTGAGATGCGTTCGACGAGACGGAAAATCTTGCCTGCATCGCCGCCGGTCAGTTTCAAGAGGGCGGCGTACACCGCGCGTTCTCCTGCGGGGAGTGTTTCTGGCTTGGAGACATGAGGCAGCGCCTCGCGCATCAGGTCGGGCTGCCCCTGGCGGTAGGCGGCGAAGGCGCGCAGCAGGTTCAGGCGGTCCGTGCGTGAAGCCTCATCGGGTTTGGACCAGCGTGACAGCTCTTGCTGAACGATTTCGAGATCCACACCGAGCAACAACTGGAGGTAAAGTTTTTGACTCAGAAGCGGTGTGCTTTCAGGCTTCAATGCCAGGAGTCTGGAGCAGGTCTTGAGCATGCCTGGGCCGTCATGCTGATATTCGGCCATTTGATAGACCTTGGCGAGCATGGCCTCCTGGGTGTGTGAATGCTTGTTGGCAATGGCTTGATAGCAGTTCTGCGCCAGATCCCACTGGTTGAGTTTTTCCGCGAGAGTTCCCGCCTGGAGGGTCGTGGACAGATCATCGCCGCGCCCGGCTTCCTCAAAGATGCGCGCCAGCGTCTGACGTGCACGTGCGGGATCGGGATGCAGGTGGATTTGCACCTCCACCTGCCAGAGACGGATTTTCTGCGCGGGGAAGGCGGAATCAATGCCGCCAGAGGTGAGGAGTTTGTTGAGGTCCTGCCATTTACCCTCGCCACGCAGGGCGTTGACGTAGTGGGGCAGGAGGTCGGTGTAGCGCGCGGCAGTCTGGGCAGGAACCATGCGCAGAATGCGTGCGTATTCACGCTCTTCTGCCAGCCATGCCACAAGCGGTGTGGTTTGCGACGGCGGCCGGTCTTTCCAGCGCGTGATTTCCTGGTCGATGATGTCGGCGCGCAGATACGGGCTGAGGCGCATCCGGGCGGAAAGCATGATGAGCCGGGTGGTTTCACGCCTGGTGGCGGTGGCCGGTGTGGTCTCGACGATCTGGGACAGTTCATCGGCCTGCGGAACGGTGAGTTCCTTGGTGGTGGCCAGCAGTTCGATGGCAGCGAGGGGGTCGGGGTTTCCAGTTCGTGCCATCTGCCAGAGACGCTCACGCACGGCGCTGCGTCGTGAGGGATCGTTGCTGGAAAGATCCATGACGGCCAGTTGCAGCATGCTTCCTGAATCATTCGGGCTGCTCTGCAAGGCTTCACGCCGGGCTTCGATGGCCAGTTCGTAAAGCCCGTCAGCTTTGAGGAGGTCGGAGTGAAGTTCCAGGCCATGCCGTTTCTGGCGTGCTTCTGATGGAAGGTGATCGTAAATTTCCCTCGCCTTGGAGGTTTCGCCGAGCCGGGCATGCATTTTTCCCATGAGCGCCAGATCGTCGGCTGTGGCAGCCCCCGCCTCCTGCAATTGCCGGATGAGACCAATGGTGCCGCGTGGATCGCCGCCGATGCCGGTGATGAATTCCAGGCAGGCGCGGATGACATCCGGGTCACCCGGGGCCCAGCGTCTGGCGTCGCGCATGGCCGCCGCCGCCTGCTGCCAGTTTTGATCTTTGAGATGCTGCCTCAGTTCTGACAGATGGCGCCGTCCCAACCATTGCTTGGTGAGCTTGGTGGCATGCGGATAGGCAAACCAGCAGGCGGCTCCGAAGGCGAGCATGACCGAGGTGAAAAACAGCAGCTTGCGCTGCTCACGCCGGGCGCTCTCAGCGCCGCTGCCGGGCTGAGGGGGCATGCTGTGGATGGGGGGCGTGCTCATGGCATGCTGATCGGATCATGGCACCGGGAGATCAAGGACACAGCGGAAACCCAGATCGGCGCGGGAGGCGTTCTTGAGGGCGTGGTTGCGGGCGGAGGTGAGCAGCGTGTCTTTGTCATAAGCCAGCCAGCTTCCACCGCGGATGACACGTTCTTCGGGTGCTCCAGGCCAGGAGTCCTCACACCATTCGGAGACGTTGCCGCCCATTTCGTACAGGCCGATGGCATTGGACGTCGAGCTGTTCACGGGAGCGGTGTAAGAGTAACTGTCGGCGGTGCCTGGAATCTTGGTGGCATCCAGATTGGCTGCGAGCGTCGGCGGCTTCCAGTCATCCGGTTTGGGAGTCCATGGGAAATGGGTTTTGTCTCCGAGATGACGTGCGGCAGGATCGGCACCCGGTTCATTTTTCAAACCAGCGGCAAGGCTCCATTCGGAGTCGCGCGGCAGGCGGTAGGTGGCGGTGGCGGGAATGAGCTTGCTGGCGCGGTCGCGTTCTGTCAGCCAGGCGCAAAAAGCGGCGGCCTCCTCCCAGGAAACACCGGCGGCGGGGTGGTTGCCACCGAGGAGGAAGGAGGGTTTTTTGCTCCAGACGCGTCCGGTGTCGCGCAGCCAGGCTTCGAAGTCGCGCACGCAGGTCTCGGTGGCGCAGATGAGCGGGCCGCCTTTTTCTTGAAGCGGAACAAAGCGCATGCCCAGGGCATTGAGGAAGGTGCTGCCGTCAGCCGTCGCTGGTTTCAGGCTGGCGGGGTCGGGCAGCGCGTCATCACCGCCCTTGCCCAGCATTTTTTTACGCAACTCCTCCACGGCGGCGGTGTCCACCTTGCGGCTTTCGGTCATCGCTTTCATGCGTTCTTCAATGGCCTGTTTCTTCTCCGCATCGGACGCGGCGAGCAGGCTGGCGGTGCGGCGTTTGTCCTCAAACACGCAGCGGAAGCCGGTGGTGGGCGCACGCAGATCCACCGGCACGGTGTACTGGTAGCCAGAGGTGAGACATTCGGCGCGGAAGTAGGCCCAGGAGCCGCCGCGAAGAATCCCGGTCGGCTGGGCGCGAATCTCCATGGGCTGGGTCCATTCCCAGACATTGCCAGCGAGGTCGTAAACACCTTCTGCCGAAGGAGCAAAACTGCCCACCGGGGCGGTGTACGGATGTCCATCGCTGTAGCCGGGGATCTCGCCATCGGCAAAGTTGGCGGTCTTGGAGGACGGCGGCCACTCCTGGCCCCAGGGGTAGATTCGATCATCCAGCATGCGATCTTCAGCGGTGAGACCTGCTTTTTTTCGGCCACGAGCCAGGCCTACTGCGGCGTCCCATTCATCAGGTGTCGGCAGGCGATAGCTCTGGGAACCGTCGATCAGTCTCTTCTCGCGCTCGGTTTCGGTGAGCCAGTTGCAGAAGGCCACGGCGTCCTGAAGGTTGACCCCCACCACAGGATGCTCAGGAGTCTGCTGAAAATGCGTCTGATAGGACCATGGGTGTTTTTTCTGCCGCAGGAACTCGTTCCATTCCGAGAGACGCGTTTCCCACACGGCCACCAGCACCGTGGTGCCGGGTACGCTCACAAAGCGTGTGCCCAGGCTGCTGGCGTGTGGTTTGGCGGTGCCGCTTCCGTCTGTCGGGGATGCAATCTGTGCGCTGGCTGTGAGGCAAGCGGCCAGACAGGCGAAAACAGCAGGCAGGCATGGCTTGAAGGAGGTCATGGCGCACTTGGTAAATGGAAAGCGGGGGGAGTTCATCCGAAAAATCAGCCAATGGCTGGCTGGGATCTGATCGTGCGAGGAGCAAATCGCACATGCGAGCAAAGGTGGGTGTCAAACTGTTAACACGCAGAGGAACTTTATTCTTTGCGCTGGTAATGAGCATGGTACAGTCACGCTCCTTTTTTGAAAAATGCCGCACCAACCCCGGCGGGAAAGCATGGCCGCCTTGTGAGCGACCAATGGCGGCAGCGTGCTCGCGTTGCTTTTGAAGCATGATTGTCCTTGGACTCAATGCCTACCACGGCGATTCCTCTGCTGCTCTCGTCCAAGACGGCAAACTCATTGCTGCGGCGGAAGAAGAGCGTTTCCGGCGCATCAAGCACTGGTCCGGCCTGCCGACCGAGGCCATGAAGTGGTGCCTCGCTGACGCAGGCCTCACGCTTGGCGATGTCGATCACATCGCCATCAACCGCAATCCGAAGGTCAACAACCTGCGTCGTGCTCTTTACGTCCTGCGCCGCCGTCCCAGCCTCAGCCTCATCTTCAAGCGCCTCGCCAACATCAAACGCGCTGGAACTTTCGAAGACGCCGTGCAGGCGGCTTTCCCAGGTGAAAATCTGCGTGCCCAGGTTCATCGTGTGGAGCATCACCTGGCACATCTGGCCTCCGCCTTTCTCGTCTCTGCGTTTGATGAGGCGGTTTGCCTCTCCGTCGATGGCTTTGGCGATTTCGCCAGTTCCGCGTGGGGCATGGGGAAGGGGAATGACATTCAAATCGATGGTCGCGTCTATTTCCCGCATTCGCTCGGCATCTTCTACAGCGTCATCACGCAGTTCATCGGCTTCCCCTACTTTGGCGATGAGTACAAGGTCATGGGTCTCGCTCCCTACGGTGAGCCGAAGTATCTCGACGAGATGCGCGAACTCGTGAAGGTACGGCCCGACGGCACCTTTCGGCTGAATTTGAAATACTTTCGCCATCACGACGAAGACGTTCATTACACCTGGGACAACTGCTCTCCCGAAGTCGGCACGCTCTACAAGAAGGAGCCGATGGAGGCTCTCTTTGGCCCGCAGCGTGAAAAGGGGGCCGCCTTGGAGCAGAAGCACCGCGACCTCGCCCGCAGTGCGCAGGCCATGTATGAAGAGGCCTTCTTTGCGATGCTGCAATCCCTGCACGCGAAGTACCAGTGCGATGATCTCACCCTCTCCGGCGGCTGCGCGATGAATTCCGTCGCCAACGGCAAGGTGTACCTCAACTCGCCCTTCAAGCGCATGTATCTGCCCGCCTCCGCCGGTGATGCCGGCGGGGCCATTGGTTCCGCTTTCGTCGTCTCCAGGCAGTTCCATCGCGAAAAATTTGTCATGGACCACGCTTATGTCGGTCCATGCACCAACGACATCGAGATCAAAACTTTGCTGGATGCCCGCGCCACCGACATCCAGAGCGAGAACTGCACCGTGCGCCGCTTTGATGACGAAGGCGAGCTCTGCCAGACCACCGCCACCGCCATCACCGAAGGCAAAGTCATCGGCTGGTTCCAAGGCCGCATGGAATGGGGCCCCCGCGCCCTCGGCAACCGCTCCATCCTCGGCGATCCGCGCCGCGCCGACATGAAGGACATCCTCAACCTCAAGATCAAGCGCCGCGAGTCCTTCCGACCTTTCGCCCCCAGCATCATGCGCGAGCATGTGAGCGAATGGTTCGAGCAGGACGACGACGTGCCCTTCATGATGGAAGTTTTCCAGGTGCGGCAGGACAAACGCGCGCAAATCCCCGCCACCACGCATGTCGATGGTTCCGGTCGTCTTCAGACAGTCCACAAAGCGACCAATCCTCGCTACCATCGCCTGATCGAAAGTTACCGCCAGATCACCGGTGTGCCGATGGTGCTGAACACCAGCTTCAACGAAAACGAACCCGTCGTCTGCAAGCCTCAGGAAGCCCTCGACTGCTTCCTGCGCACAAAGATGGATGTACTCGTTCTCAACGACTGGATGGTCACAAGATCATGAAAGGCATCATCCTCGCAGGCGGCACCGGTTCGCGTCTTTATCCGCTGACCCAGGTTGCCTCCAAACAACTCCAGCCGGTTTATGACAAGCCGATGGTCTATTACCCGCTCACGGTGCTCATCGCCTCCGGCATCCGTGAGTTTTGTCTCATCTCCACGCCGCATGATCTGCCGCGTTTCCGTCAGTTGCTCGGTGATGGGTCTCAGTGGGGGATTTCCATCGAATATCGTGAGCAGGCAAAGCCCGAAGGCATCGCACAGGCGTTTTTGATCGCTGAATCGTTCATCGGCAAAGATCCCGTCACGTTGATCCTCGGTGACAACATTTTCTTCGGCGGCGACGCCTTCCCGCGCGCCTTTGCCGAGTTCAAATCAGGGGCCACCATCTTCGCCTACCATGTCACGGATCCTGAACGCTACGGCGTGGTCGAGTTTGATGCCGAGGGCAGGGCGATCTCGCTCGAAGAAAAGCCCGCCCATCCCCGCAGCAACTACGCCGTGCCTGGCGTCTATCTCTACGACAACGATGTCGTCTCCATCGCCCATGCGATGAAGTCATCTCCGCGTGGCGAGCTTGAAATCACTGACGTGAACAAAGAGTACCTCCGTCGCGGCACCCTGCGCGTGCAGCGCCTCAGCCGCGGCACCGCCTGGCTCGATGCCGGCACCAGCAGCAGCCTGCACGAAGCCTCCGCCTATGTGCAGACCATCGAAAAGCGCCAGGGCATGAAACTCGGCTGCCCGGAGGAGGCCGCCCTCTATCGTGGCTTTCTCCCACTGGAGAGATTTGAGGCGCTCGTCGCCGACCTGCCGAAATGCGAATACCGGAACTACCTCGCCGAAGTCGCCGCCGAGGTACGCCGCGTCGGCATCAAAAGCGCCTGATCCCCATGGCTCCGCATCCTGTTCTTGCCAATCGTTACGCCTTTCCCGAGGAGCGGCCCGGCTACGTCAAACAGCTCTTCGATCACGGCGCGGAACATTACGACCCCGTCGTTGGCTGGGGCTTTTTCGGCACTGGCAATCTGTACCGCAAAACGGCGCAGAGCCGCCACGGCCTCAAGCCCGGCATGCGATTGCTTGATGTCGCCTGCGGCACCGGCCTGATGGCCGTCGCGGCCAAGGAGGTGCTCGGTGGTGATGACACCATCACCTGCGTCGAACCCAGCGACGGCATGCTGGCTGTCGCACGGAAAAAACTCAACGCCCGCTTCATTCAAAGCGGCGCGGAGAGCATGCCGCTGGAGGACAACACCTTCGATTTCCTCACCGTCGGCTACGCCTTGCGGCACTTCGCTGATCTGGAGGCCACTTTTCGTGAATTTCATCGCGTCTTGAAGCCCGGCGGCCGCGTGCTCATTCTGGAGGCCACGCGCCCTGCGGGAAAGATCGGCTCCGCGCTCTTCAAGCTCTACTTCGGCACCGTCTATCCCTTCTTGGCCCGTCTGCTGACCCGCAGCCACAAGGCGGAGGAGATGATGGTCTATTTCTGGGAGACCATGGACACCTGCGTGCGCCCTGAGTCCGTCGTCGCCGCGTTCCAGGCCGCCGGATTCACCGAAGCCCGCCGCATTCCCCTCATGGGAATCTTCAGCGAGTACACCGCTGTCAAAGCATGAACCTGCTCATCACCGGCGGCGCGGGCTTCATCGGCTCCAATCTCATCCGCCATGTCATCGACAAGCCGGAGATCACCAAGCTCGTCAATCTCGACAGCCTCACCTACGCCGGTCATCTCGAAAACCTCGACGGCATTCACGGCGTCCATCTGCGTTACATCTTCGAGAAGGTCGATCTGCGCAACAAAGACGAAGTCCTCCGCGTCGTCCGCCAGCATGACATCACCCACGTCATGCACCTCGCCGCTGAATCCCATGTCGATCGCAGCATCTCCGGCCCCGGCGACTTCATCACCACCAACATCAACGGCACCTTTCACCTCCTCGAAGCCTGCCGCTCCCACTGGCAAACCAGGAACCAGGAACCAGGAACGAAGAACCTCTTTCTTCACGTCTCCACCGACGAGGTCTTTGGCTCCCTCGGCCCCACCGGCTTCTTCACGGAAGAAACGTCCTACGCTCCGAACTCGCCCTACTCCGCCAGCAAGGCCGCCAGCGACATGCTTGTGCGAGCCTACCACCACACCTACGGCCTGCCCACGCTCATCACCAACTGCTCGAACAACTACGGCCCCTTTCAGTTTCCTGAGAAGCTCATCCCCGTCGTCATTCAGAGCATCCTCGCCCGTCAGTCCATCCCTGTGTATGGCGATGGCATGAACGTGCGCGACTGGCTCTATGTCGGCGATCATTGCGAGGCTCTTTGGACCGTTCTCACTGCTGGCAAGCCCGGCGAGACCTACAACATCGGCGGCCATAACGAGAAGGCCAATCTCCACCTCGTTCGGCTCATCTGCGATCTCATCGACGAGATGCAGCCCGCCCTCGGCGGCAGCTCGCGTGATTTGATCACCTTCGTCACCGACCGCCCCGGCCATGACCGCCGCTACGCCATCGACGCCGGGAAAATCGAGCGCGACCTCGGCTGGGTGCCCGCGCACACCTTTGAAACCGGCATCCGTGAAACGGTGGCGTGGTATCTGCAAAACCAGGCGTGGTGTCAGTCGGTGCTTTCACGGCACTAGTGGCATCCCGTTCCGCGGCTTCTCAATATCTTGTTTCACATGGATGCCAGTCAATCTGACGGGAGAAATCGGCGGGTGCGTCTGCTGATTTATGCTCATTACTTTGTGCCCAGCGTCGGTGGCGTTGAGACCGTGGTGCTTGCTCTGGCGGCGGGATTGACGACGCATGAGACCGGCTATGAGGTCATCGTCGTCACACAGACCCGGCGTGGGGAGCACGATGATGATTCCCTGCCTTATCAGGTGGTGCGTTGTCCGTCGTGGTTGCGGTTATGGCGTTTGATTCAGAAGGTGGATGTGGTGCATGCGGCGGGCACGGCGATCGGCCCGGTGGTGCTGGGGCTGCTGGCGCGCAAGCCGGTGGTCGTCGAGCACCACGGCTTTCAGGCCATCTGCCCGAATGGCCAGTTGCTGCAACAGCCGCAGGACATGCCATGCCCCGGTCATTTCATGGCTGGAAACCACGCTGCCTGCCTGCGTTGCAGCCCCCGGCGCGCCGGGTGGACCACGTTCAGGCTCTGGCTGTTCACGTTCGTACGTCGTTGGTTGTGCCGGCAGGTGGCCGTCAATCTAGTGCCGACGGGCTGGCTGGGCGGCTTGCTGCGGCTGCCACGCACCGAGATAGTTCATCACGGTGTGATCACGCCGCAGGCTCTGCCGGAGCCCGCCGCGCACGAGGCCGCGTGCGTTCTGTTCATCGGCCGGCTGGTCAAGCCCAAGGGCGTTCACATCCTGTTGCAGGCCGTTCAAAGTCTGCATGAGCGCGGCATGCGCTTTCAAACATGCATCGTGGGCGATGGCCCTGAGCGTGCGTTGCTCGAGGAAAGAATGCGTTCGGACGAATCTGGCGCAGTGGTGCGGTTTCTCGGCAAATTGGCGGAGGCAGACCTGCCTGAGGTTTTACGCCAGGCTTGCGTGCTGGTCGTTCCGTCGCTGGGAGGCGAGGTGTTTGGCATGGTCGTGTTGGAAAACATGGCGCGAGGCATTCCAGTCATCGCCTCGGACATCGGCGCGTTTCAGGAAGTCATGGGTGACGCGGGCGTTTCCTTCCAGACAGGGGATGCGGACGACCTCGCCAGGCATCTTGCCGCAGTGCTCAATGATCGTGATCTGTCTGCTCGTTTGGCGGAATCCTCTGCCCGCCGGGCCTCGGAGTTCACGCTCCGGCGCATGGTGGATGAGCACGCGTGCATTTACTGTCGTCTGGCGGACGGCAGGCCGCAGGAAATGAGCCACGCATGAACTTGCTCAAGCCATGGTTTGTCTTTCGTCCTCAACAACTGCTTCTGCGCATCCTCCGGCAGTTTTACCTGCCTGCGGAGGCCGTGGTGCGGCTGCCGTGGGGGCTGCCGCTCGCCATCCGGCCTCGCATGGCCATCGGGCGGGCCATCTGGCACACCGGACTTTACGATCTCGCCGTCACCGAGGCATTGCATCGTCTCGTGATGCCCGGTGCTGTGTGTCTCGATGTCGGGGCGAACATCGGCTGTCTCACCGGACTGATGGCGCTGCGTGCTGGCAGCGCTGGCAGTGTGACGGCCTTCGAGCCTTTCGAGTCCAGTCATCGCCAGTTGGTTCACAACCTGCGTCTCGCCGAATCAGCCGTGAAGACTCTCGCCCCGGTCACCGTGCATCGTCTGGGATTGAGCGATCACACGGGCACTGCCAGCCTGGTGTTTGAGGATGTGGAAAAAAACGTCGATGTGCAGGTCAACGAAGGCACGCCCTATGTCGGAGCCGCCACCGATTCCAATCGCGCTGTGCCCATCGAAATCTCCCGGCTCGATGATGTGCTTGGTGCTGCCAAAGTGGATGTCATGAAACTGGATGTCGAAGGCCATGAGCTTGCCGTGCTGCACGGTGCGTCCGCGGCACTCGCCGGGTGCCGCATCACCAGCATCGTCTTTGAGGATCACGCCACCGGTCCACGCAGCCCCGTCCGCGCCCTGCTTGAAGAGGCGGGGTATCAGATTCGCCGGCTTGCCTGGACGCTCGCAGGCCCCGGATTGCTGGCGAGTGATGAGGAAGAGGTGCCGCATCGTCAGGAATCGCCGAATTATCTCGCCACGCTCGATCCACAGGTGCTCCCGCGTCTGGAAGCCCCTGGTTGGCAGTGTCTTAAAGCCGCATGAACGCCTCCGCCCTGGCCGCACGCTGTCCCGGCTTCATCCGGCATCCCTTGGAGCGTGTTCTCGCCTCACCCTTGGGCGGCAGGCTCGCACGAGGAGCTTTCTGGTCCCTGGTCGGCACCGGTTTTTCCAAGGGCTGTTCCACCATCTCGTGGATCATCGTCGGGCGCATGCTGGGAAAGGAGAGCTTCGGTGAATTGAACATGGTGCAGAACACCGTCGGCATGTTTGGAGCCGCCGCAGGGCTGGGCATGGGCATGGCCGCTGCCAAATACGTCGCCGAGTATCGCAGGACCGACCCGCAACGAGCCGGACGCTTCATCGGCCTCGCCAGCACCGCCACCTGGATCACCTCGGCTGTTCTCGCAGTCGTGCTCGTGCTGCTCGCTCCCTGGCTGGCGCGGGAGACGCTCGGTGCCCCGCATCTGGCCCCATGGCTGGCGCTTTCATCGCTGCTGCTGTTCTTCTCCGGCATTGCCGGTGCCCAGCAGGGCACGCTTGCAGGGTTCGAATCCTTCAAGGCCATCGCCAGCATCAATGTCATCGTCGGCCTCATCTCCTTTCCCCTGCTGCTCCTCGGAGCGCTTTGGGGTGGCGTGATCGGTGCCCTGTGGGCGCTCATCGCCAGTGCCGTGCTGAATTGCCTGTTAAATTTCATCCATGTGCGGCGGCAGACGCAGGCGCATCAGATCACCATCCGCTATCGCGGCTGCCTCAGCGAAGCCCGCGTCTTCTGGGACTTCAATCTCCCCGGCATGCTGAACACCGTGTTCAGCGCTGCCGTCGTCTGGGCCGTGGGAGCCATGCTCGTGCATCACAGCAGCAGCTTTGGCGATCTCGGCATCTACAACGCCGTCCAGCGCATGAAGCTCGTGCCGGAAAACCTTGCTGCCATGCTCCTCGCCCCCATGCTGCCCGTGCTGAGTGAAACCTTCGCCCGGCGTGACATGGCATCCTATGGCCGCACGCTGCTGGTCTCCTACACCATCGCCACGCTCACCATCGTTCCGGTGGCCCTCGTGCAGATCGCCGCCCCGTGGCTCACGCTGCTGCCTTTTGGTGCGGAGTATCGCGGTGGCGAGCCGGTCGTGCTCTGGGTCATGCTCGCCTCACTCACCTACGCGTTGCTCTGGCCCATGGGAAACATCTTCATCAGCATGGGGCGTCTCTGGTTCGCCCTGCTCGTCGGCTCCTTGCACAACGTGATCACCTTCAGTCTCTCCTGGTGGTTGATCCCGCGTTTCGGTGCCGCCGGTCTCGCGCTTGCCGCCGCCATCTCCCTGATTCTCTCCAATGTTCCGTCCGTGCTCCTGCTCAGAAAATCCTTTCCTCGTTTGCTGAACGAGGTTCGCTGGGGCCGCATGACGCTGCTGGTGCTCGCGCTCGTGCTTGTCTGCGAGTGTTCCTGGCGTTTTCTCTCTCACACCCAGGCGCTGTTGCTGGGGCTGGCCGCCGCCACAGGATTTGTGGTCTGGCTGTTGCAGCAGAGCCGGTTGACGGCGCGCACAAATCTCCCCGCGTAGCTTCTATCAGGTCAAAGTTTCCCACGTCATCATGCACGAGATCATCATCGAGCCCGGACGCGCCGAGGCCAATTACTGGCGCGACCTGTGGCGTTTCCGCGAGCTGTTCGGCTTCCTCGCCTGGCGCGACATCCTCGTGCGCTACAAGCAGACCGCCGTCGGCGTGGCCTGGGCCGTGTTGCGGCCGTTTTTAACGATGCTGGTCTTCGTGGCCATCTTCAGTCGTGTGGCCGGTCTGACCTCCACCGCCATGCCTTATTCCATTCTGGTGCTCGCTGGCATGCTTCCCTGGCAATTCTTCGCCACCGCCTTGTCCGAGGCCGGTTCCAGCCTCGTCAGCAACTCCAACCTCATCACCAAGATCTACTTCCCGCGCATCATCCTGCCGGCCAGCTCCGTCATCGTCGCGCTGGTGGACTTTGCCATCACGCTCGGCCTGCTGGCCGTGCTGATGCTCTGGCATCAGTTCCTGCCTTCCTGGAAGATCATCTTTCTGCCCGCCTTCATCCTCCTGGCCCTGGTGGCCGCGCTCGGGCCGGGACTGCTCATCACCGCGCTGAACGTGAAGTACCGCGACTTCCGCTACATCATCCCCTTCGTCGTGCAGTTCGGTCTGTACATCTCGCCCGTCGGCTTCAGTTCATCCGTCATCGCGGAAAAATTCGGCGACACCGCTCGCATGCTTTACTCGCTGAATCCCATGGTGGGTGTCATCGACGGCTTCCGCTGGTGCCTCGGCGACACCACCGCTTTTCACACGGCCTCCTTTGCCATCTCCGTCGTCATCAGCCTGCTCCTGCTCTGGCTCGGCGTGCGCTACTTCCGCCGCACGGAAAAAACGTTTGCGGACGTGATTTAGCAAAGCAGAAATGAAAAAGTAAAAATGGGAAATTCACTTCTTCCAGCACTCCCATTTCTGCTTTCTACTTTTCCATTTCCCATTTCCCATTTTTCCCAGACAATGAACGCCGGTCGGCTGCCACAGGAGTTCCGTGATCGCACGAAGGTTTTTGCATCGAAGATCATTCGTTTGTTTGTCGCTCTGCCCCGGAAACGTGAGGAAGTGGCCGTCATGGCAAGGCAGATGCTCCGTTCCGGCACTTCAGTGGCGGCGCACGTGCGGGAGGCTTCCAGAGCAAGATCCAATGATGAGTTTGTCTCAAAGCTCGGGGGTGCTCTCCAAGAGGCGGATGAAACCCAGTTCTGGCTGGAACTGCTGCGCGAAGACTGCGGCATCCCTGCGGTGCAAACTCAGCCCATCGAACAGGAGGCCGGCGAACTCATCGCCATCATGACCACCATGATCAACAGGACGAAAGAAAAGTAGAAAGCAGAAAGCAGAAAGCAGAAAGCAGAAAGCAGAAAGCAGAAAGCAGAAAGCAGAAAGCAGAAAGCAGAAAGCAGAAAGCAGAAAGCAGAAAGCAGAAAGC